>NZ_JACJPC010000049.1:0-21478 GCF_014695875.1 Leptolyngbya sp. FACHB-541
CAGCAGGTGAAAGAGAGACTTGATGCTTTAACACCAGAAGTAATCTTCTCGATTGTAGGGCGACGGTCTATTTTAGATGCCTTATCTGTAGCTGAACTTTAGAGAATTGGTATTATTTTTCAGATCTCAGAGCTTAGGTTTAAGTCCTGTACTTCTATTCTTAAGTATCCGGACTTAAATCTAGTACCTGCTCAAAATCTGCTTTTTCCCGGTATATTAAGTTGTTCCTCAAAAGAACGCCTTCTGAAAGAGTAACGGTGTGTTATTAACAAAATACAAATGAAAGTAGGAATTTTAACCTATCATCACACGACAAACTATGGTGCAACTTTACAGGCATACGCTCTGCAAAAGGCTGTTAAAAGTAGGGGACATAGCGGTGAGTTAATCGACTATCGACCCGTTGCCGCCGTTAGGTTTTATCGAAAAGATATTTATCCTATTCGCGCTAGCAAACATTGGCTAAGATGTGTAGCAAAATCTTGGAAGATGGCAAGATTTCTGCGATCTCAAACTCAGTTAAGCAGAGATAAGGCTTACACCAGAGATAATATAAGAGCCAAATTTCAACATTATGATGCTGTCATTGCAGGTAGCGATGAAGTTTGGAAGATCAAATCAGTCCGTGGTTACGATCCCTCATATTTCTTAGATTTTATTTATAAACCAAATACTCTTAAAATCAGCTATGCCCCTAGTTTTGGGAATTTAGATGCGCTAGGTGCAGAACGAGAGGAAATTTGTCGTCTCATTCATGATTTTGACTCACTCTCGGTGCGAGATACAAACAGCTTGCAGTTGCTTAAGAATGAATGTAACAAGCAGGCAACACGAGTGCTTGATCCTACATTTTTGACTAATTACGAAGACATTCTTCTTAAGCCCCGTCTTAAGAAGGATTATCTGTTGATTTATTACGAAACTAGACTAAAGAAAGAACAGGAATCGTTTATCAAGGAAGTGGCTCGCATCAAGAAGTTGACCATTGTCTCTATCGGGTATTACAACCAGGTTGCTGACATCAATTTGGTTGGTGTTAGCCCGCAGGAGTGGTTAGGTTATTTTGCTAATGCCTCTTACGTCATTACAAACTTCTTCCACGGAACGGTATTCTCTATTATTTTTAGGAAACCGTTCACCGTATTTAGCAATAAATACAAAGTGCGTAAAGTATTGGATTTGTTGAATCATTTAGGGTTGGGCGATCGCATTATTTTGGCTGAAGCCGAGTCTGAACTAGTTCCCGACAATTACTTAGAGATTGATTACTCTCCTATAATCCCCAAGCTGGACTTAGAGATTCAGAAATCTCAAGACTTTTTGTCTACCGCCTTAAGTTCAAACTCTGCATCAACGGTTCAGGAGCTTTGAAGTGCGATCGCCAGCTAACCCTTGTGTGTACTGAATGGAATAGCGGAGCTAGTCTCAGTTCAGAAATATCTGTCGCCGGTGACGCTCACCGTTAGACAGACACTTTTCTGCCTGTTAACCCACGAGCGAGGTTGTCAAAAATACCAGTCCGGCTGCACAGATGGCTAAACCAGAAAAGCGGATGGCTGTCGGTTGACCGGGAGTTCTTTGAAGAATGGCTTTGCCGATTTGCTGAGCAACTGCGGCGATGCCGAACTGAATTAGCGTGAAGCCTACCAGGTAGGACAGGATAGGAGCCATTTCTGCACCGATGACTGCTTCACCGTAGGCATAACCGTGGAAGAGTCCGGCGATCGCCCCTAGTTGCACCATCATCAGCAAATTCAGATTCTTCTCAAATAGCAGCATTGCGCCAAATGCCACGACTGAACCAGCAATCACTAACTCAGAAGCAGGCAGGTTCACTGATGCCAGGTGCAGACTGGTTCCTAGCATTGCAGTAAGCAAAAACGCGGCAACGACAAAAATTCCCCGTGCTTGTCTGGCAGCAATCAAACCAATTGCAATAACAAAAATGAAATGATCCAGCCCAATCACGGGGTGCCCCAGCCCTGAGAGAAATCCTTCTACAAAATTAGTTGGAGCCTTGCCGCCAAAAGGGTGGTGAGCCATTGCCGGAAGCGTTGTGGCTAACCAACTCAACCCGGTGAGTGAAACAACAGCCCACAGACGATTTAAACTTTGAGTCGATTGAGTGGATGTAGAACGCAGAATTGCCATAATCTGTACCTCGCAGATAAACAAAGGCAGATCATCGATGGGTATTCTGGCTGGAAGTCAAAAGCTGGCTTCTTCACAGTTGCGAGACAGCGACGGATTTGCACCGTTGCCTGGTGCGATCGCAGGCATGACTTTCCCCAAACCCGGTATTTCCAATAAGGGCAAAACCTTAAGAATTTAACCGATGGCTTCCAGGAGGTGATTCCCCCTTAGATCGATGAAGCGAAGCAATCATATCACTGTTCATTTGCTGAAAAGGACAGCTTTAAAATTCTTGTTCAATCTGCAACAGTTCTAACCCAGCTTTAGAGTGAGTGATCGGTGGGAGGCGCATTTCTCTAGAATGCGCCTCCCACAAGCTGTCTGGGCTTGCTATTGCAGGATCTCCTCTAGTTTGTGCTGCTCCCAAAGGGTCTGGTATAAACCTGATTGTGCTAGCAGTTCAGAGTGCTTGCCCGATTGAACGATCCGTCCCCGATCCATTACCAGAATGCGATCGGCAGTTGCTGCTGCCGAAAGCTGATGGGAAATGAAAATGACGGTTTTGCGACGGGTGCCTTCAGAGAGATTTTTGAGAATTTCGGTGGCGGTCTGGTTATCTACGCTGGAGAGCGAATCATCCAGGATGAGAATGGGGGAATCGACTAACAGCGCTCGGCTTAGAGCTGTGCGCTGGCGTTGTCCACCGGAGAGCGTGATTCCACGCTCTCCCACAACGGTTTTGTACTGCTGCGGGAAGTTGAGGATTTCGGGGTGAATTTGGGCTTGTTTAGCGGCGTACTCTACATCTTCCTGTTCGGCTAGGGGGTCGCCGTAGCGAACGTTGTTTTTGATGGTGGTGCTAAACAGGAAGCTGTCTTGAGGGACATAGGCGATCGCCGCCCGCAAGTCCTTGAGCCGCACCTGGGTAATATCATAGCCATCGACAAACAGTTGACTGGGCGCAATGTCGAGCAGGCGGGGTAGGGCATTTGCCAGAGTACTTTTACCAGAACCGATTGGGCCAACGACTGCAACCGTTTCACCCGGTTTGATCGTGAAGCTAACTGCATCCAAAGCTGGAACTTTAGCGCCAGGGTAGGTATAGCTCAGGTTTTGAGCGCTCAACCAGCCCTTCACCTCAGATCGAGGGAGTGAGACTGCGCCTGGTGCATCCTGCACTTTTGGCTCAACCGTGAGAATTGATTCAATCCGGTCAATGCTGACCTCTCCTCGCTGGTAGGCCGTGATCGTAAAGCCTAGCAGAGCAGTGGGAAACACGAGCCGCTCAACGTAAAGGAGCAGCGCGATAAAATCCCCGATGCTAATGATGCCATCCGCGATCGCCCCTGCCCCTGCTCCCAAAATCACCAGTAAACTGACGCTAGCCAATCCACCCAGCAAGGGAAATAGCGTATTTCGAGTTTTGGCTAACTTCAGGTTTGCCGCCAAAAGCTGTTGGTTAAACTCTTTAAAGGCGCGACGTTCATTGTCTTCCTGAGCGTAGATCTTGATCAGGGCCATGCCGCTCATGTCTTCCTGAATCAGTTCGCTCAGGCTAGATGTTTCTTCCTGCACCTGAAGCTGCTCGTTGCGAAGGCGATTACTAAAACTCTGGACGAGAAACAGCATGATGGGGTAAATGGCGATCGCCAACAAGGTCAACCGCACATTGATCCCCAACATCACAGGCAGCGTCAGTGCATAGGCAAAAACCGTATTTGCCAGACTCAACACGGCAAACCCTAACAGTCGCCGAATGTTATCTACATCACTAGTGGCTCGACTAATTAAGTCTCCAACTGTGTTGTTTGCAAAGTAGGCAGGCTCCAGCTTGAGCAAGTGATTAAAAATCTTTTGCTTCAGGTCAAACTCTACCTGTCTCCCCACCCCAAACAGGAGAATGCGCGAAGACATTCGCACCACCCACATTGCCGATGCCAACACCAAAATCAAGATGACGTAGTTCAAGATTTCCCTGAAACTGAACGTCACCTGAAGATCGTCAATGCCGTTACTAATCAGGATGGGAATATAAACCCCCACCGCATTAACGACTAGCAGCGCCAGAATTCCTAAAGTAGCCTGTCGCCAGTGAGGACGCAGGTAAGCAGACAGTTTGCTGAGTTGAGAACGAGCCATTGTAGAGCGCAAGGTAGAGCAAGTCACAGCCCGCCCAAAGGCGAGTCACTGCTTCAACCATCGTAACCGAGTCAGCGCTGACTAGATTCCCATTGGGTTAGACAACCATCCTCGTAAAAAGTAGTAAATCGAAGTCAGGTATTCATCGACAACGCGAGTCGTGAGAGCCAGCGCTTCTACACTGGGGATAAAGTCTGCAATTCTGAGTTGAAAATCTTCACTACCCGGTGGTGCAAGAATAGAAAAATCTGTAGGTCTGGGAATCGTCTCTATCCCCAACTGGGCAAAGGTAGAGCTTGCTCTGCGGATGTTAATCGCAGAACCGACCAGAACAACCGACGCATCGTCACCCAGTCCCTGATCCTCTAAAATTTCGGCAACTTCTCTGGCACTGGTGCGGGCACCGGCACTCTCAGAATCAATTTCAATGCGGTTGCTAGGTACTCCCATTCCAGCCAGCAAATTAATGATTGATTGAACTTCACCCGTATCTTCCCCCTCCCGATCTTGCAGTCCAGCACTGACGATAACCAGGGGATTTGTTCCCGCATCCCGGTAGAGGCGTGCGGCATAGAGCAATCGGGGAGACAAGCTAGTGCTAATGCCATCTTCATCTAGCTCGGTTCGCGTTCGATAGGAAGAGTCCAACAACCCTGAGCTGTCTCCCAAAACGACGATCGCATCAGCAGCAGTCAGAGCCGGAACATTATCGTTAGTGGCAAATGCCTGAGCCGATCGCTCAGATTGGGAGGTTAACCAGTAGGCTGTCAGCGGCAGGCTGGAAAAGAGCAAAATTAATGCTGCTGCCATAACCTGGTTGCCAACGACCGCTTTCAACCCCGACCGCAACGCACTAAGTAGCAGCAGGAGTGCCAGCCCCAGAGGTTTAAGTGGAATCGACAGAATTTGCCAGACAGCCCCGACCGTGTCGTCAGTCGGGTTGATAAAAGCCAGGATGACAAAAGTAAAAATCAACAAGCCTCCCAGCCAGGTCAAATAGATTCTGGGAATGACGTTGAGAAAAATGCGCCAGAGAATGATACCAATTAGAGCCCAAAGTAAAATTCGGGTTAGCAGTTCGAACATTGCTGCCTTATCCTTGTGTCATCTGCATGTCATCTTGCGTAATTGTCTGGTCACTGCTTTACCTGAGATGAATTTGAGCATCGAGGTGAAGTTCCCGGACTTCAGTTCATCCTGTCAACCAGTAACACTGCTGTCTGTCAAGCAATTATGGCAATAGATAGCCATAGACTGATCCAAACATGCGAATTTTACTCAAAACTTACTCAAACCATACAGTTATTTTCTAGAGAATTAACAGCCTTGAAGCTAGCAGTTGCGTCCGTTCTGAGGGATTTGACTCAAAAGTAGCAGAGCCAGGAAACGGGCAGTTATTAAAGTGAGTTAAGGCTGAATTGATGCAGCTTAGGATTAATGAATGAATTTTTGTAACAAAATATTAAATTTTTTTGTAAGGGGGATTGAGAAAGTCTCATAATTTTCTGATAGAGATTGCTTGAGTTCTATTAAAGTCTTGATTTGGATTATCTTTAGCTTTCAAGACAGTCTCAAGTTTAGTGTTGAGCTATTAAAGTAAACTCGATAAGGTAACGATTAGGAGCGATCGCGGCAATGGGTTTCATCAAAAAAATTATCGGCAACCTCCTGGCCTTTCTAGGTGGTTTATTTGGTTCCTTTAGCAAAGTTTTAGGGTTAAAAAAATCCGGTTATTTCCTTGAACTGGATGAGTCCAAGGACGAGCCACAACCCTCTGCACCTGCGAATACTGTTTCTACTGCTGCCTCTAATGGCGCTTCTCCTAAGCCGGAACCCGCCAAGTTAGAACCTGCCAAGGTACAGCCTGCACAGCCTGCAACTAAAACTGCTCAGGTCAGCGTAGTTGAGCAAAAGGCACCTGATACTTCTGTGCCTGAGTCTAAGCCTGCAGTTCCACTGAATACTCCTCAGCCTGTACCGACTTTTGCGCCTGAGTTTCTCATGCCTACTGCCAGTCAAAACGGTCGCCGTCGTCCTGGGCCTAGCATGGGCTACTTCTTGGACATGGCAAAGAAAGTGAAAGCCTGACAGCAGTATTGAGAAACTTTTGTTGACAAAATAATTTGAAGATGGAGGGCTGAGCACTGTTCCAGCCCTCTTTTTTAACCTCATTTAGGCAATAGTTTCTACACAAAGAATTGGTAATAGTAAGCTTTAGTGGTCTGTTTCAGGAAGAATGGGCTGTTTCATGCAGGAAAATCAGGCTGCTGTAGAGTTGAAAAGCTGGGTCCCAATTGCTTTCCGCTTTGCGCAGTAATCCAACATGGGCATTAAGACCACCTACCAGATCGAGAGGGTCAAGGGCTGTTTCAGCGAAAGGAGTAAAATCAGCCCAAAGGGGAACTTCCGTCAGGTTGTGATCTAGAAAACCGAGAAGACTGTTCCAGTTGATCCGATTTGTGACCTGAAGTTTTTTTACCTGAGTTTGATCAGCCTGAAAAGGAATACCCTGCTGAAAATGATAAGTGGTGTCACAGATTCTCAAAATACAATTGCGCCCTGGTAGGTGCAGGTCACAAATTTGAGCATAATCTTGAGTTTGCTCTTTGCGCTTGAGCCGATTACGGGCATCGAGATCGACCACATCTTCAAAGATTGGCAGTCGTCCTTCAACTCGTCGCGTCACCTCAGACCAGTTGAACGTAAGAGAGCCAAGTTGATCCGCCTCATTTTGGCAAACTACCGTAGGTTGGGGATCAGCCGTTTTGAAATAATGGATGCGAAATACCCGAATCTTAGCGATCGCCTGCAAATTCATCCAAAAAACTGGAATTCCGCTTTGCCGTAGCTCTTGCCCATAGACCTGAATTTCAGCCGCAGAACCAACCCGATAGAGCCGCCAGCCTCGACTCGGCAAATGCAGCTGAGCCGTGTAGGGGTCAAGCTTCATAATGCGAGCAAAATTACGAACCGCAGAGGGTCTAGTTGCACCACTGATTGGCTCCAGCACCAAAAATGCTGATCCCGTATTCGTCGGATTTGCCTTTGCCTGAGCGATCGCCTCCTGCCTACGTTCCTGATTAGCTGCCTGCAAGCGCTGTAATCCTTGACGAGCCTGAATTGCAACCTTAGGATTCGTCGTTTCCTTTAGCAGTTTCCGATAAATCGCCTCAGCAGATTCCGATTCTTCAGAAACCTCATGCAGCCGAGCCGCATAGAACAGCACCCCCGGATGATTAGGAGACTGCTGCAACAGTGGTTTCAGTAAACGAGCAGCCGTTTGATAGTCCTGACGGTCAAAAGCAGCAGCGATTTGCTCAAGCATGGCTATTGGGCCAGTGGGGTGTGTTTTTAGCTTAGTACAGGGATTATGGGTTGGGGACTAGCGGTTGGGGATTTGGGAAGATTCGGCTGTGGCGGCGATTAGGGATAGGGCAGCAAGGGGCGCTGTCACAGCTCTGAGGATGCGTCGTCCCAGAGAAACAGGCTGGTAGCCAGAGGCGATCGCCTGCTCCACTTCCGATTCTGTCCAGCCACCCTCGGGCCCAGTTGCCACCACCAATCGAGGATTATGAGAATGATTAGATGCTGGTTGAGCCTGCAAACGGATTAGTAAATGAGGAGGGTTTCCCCGTGCCGCGCAGAGATAGCAGACTGCATTCGTAGAATTCCAGATTTTCAAAGCTTGCTCAAACGATAGGGGTGCAGAAACTTCAGGCACAACTTGCCGTTCAGACTGCTCAGCCGCCTCCTGAGCAATCCGCCGCCAGCGTTCCAATTTCTGGGCACTGGGGTTTAGCAGCGTGCGATCGCTAATGATGGGCAGAATTTGGCTAACCCCCAGTTCCGTTGCCTGTCGCACCACCTCATCCATCCCGCTTCCCTTCGGCAACGCTACCAGCAAAACCACCACCAGCGGCAGTTCAACCGGATCTTCCTGCATCAATTGCTCAACCACCACCACCTCAGACAAAGACTGCTCTAACTCAGCCAACCAAGAATTTCCCTGCCCATCCATCGCAATAAAGCGATCGCCCCCCCGCAGCCGCAACACCCGCGTCAAATAATGCTGCTGCTCAGCCGTTAGCATCACCCGTCGATCCAAAACCTGATGAGGGGCGATCGCTACCCGCTGCAACTGAGCCATACCAAGAACCCATACCCCAAAAGAGCAAAGAACCCTTGCCTCCCACCGATGCGAAGCGCGTCCCGCTACCCACCGATCGCCCCTTGCGGAGGGGGGCTGGGGGACGTGCTTCCCAGTGGGGGCTTGGGGGCAAAGCCCCCAAAGAAGATTCAGCAATGAACCCACAGTTCAGTACACATAGGATTATAGGAATAGAGAAGGGGCTAGGGGCTAGAAATGCAGGAGAGATGGGAGATGAAAGATGAGAGGTAAGGTTTACTTAGTAGGTTCTGGACCAGGCAGCATCGATTATTTAACCGTGCGAGCGCAGCAAATCTTAGCCCAGGCAGAAGTACTAATTTACGACGCATTGGTTGATGCTGCCCTATTGCAGCTTGTGCCACCCTGCCTCAAAATCGACGTAGGCAAACGCGGCGGAGAACCTAGCGTCGCACAAACCGAAATCAACCAACTGCTCGTCGAGCATTGTCAGCAAAACAAACAAGTTGTGCGGCTCAAGAGCGGCGATCCCTTCATCTTTGGGCGATGCACCGCAGAAATTGAAGCACTTAAAGCCGCAGATTGTGCCTTTGAAGTCATACCAGGGCTTTCCTCTGCACTCGTAGCTCCCCTATTAGCAGGCATTCCCTTAACCGATCCCGTGTTAAGCCGCTGCTTTGCCATCCTCAGCGCCCACGACCCAGACCTACTCAATTGGGAAGCCCTGGCACAAATCGAAACACTCGTCATCTTGATGGGGACAAAACACCTGCCCGAAATCGTGGAGCAGCTACAGCGTCGAGGGCGATCGCCCCACACCCCAGTTGCGATCATTCGTTGGGCCGGACAAACCCAACAGCAAACTTGGTTTGGCACTCTTGCCAACATCGTCCACCAAACTGCTCGTCAGTCCCTTTCCCCCGCTGTAATTACGATTGGCGAAGTCGTTGCACTACACCCCTATCTTCAACCCACCCCTGAAAATGACTTACAGCGTGACTCAAAACAAGCGTCTATCCCTGTGACTTCTCAACCCCCAATCTCCAACCCCCAATCCCTAACCCCCAATCCCCTGGCTGACAAGACCGTACTCGTTACCCGCTCCGCCGGACAGTCGAGCCAATTTGCTAAACTGCTTCAGCAAACCGGAGCAACCGTACTTGAAATGCCCGCCCTAGAGATTGGTCCGCCCTCTAGTTGGGATGCCTTAGATCAAGCGATCGCCCATCTGAGCAACTTTGACTGGCTCATTCTTACCTCCACTAACGGCGTAGATTACTTCTTTGAACGACTTACTGCTCAGGGCAAAGATGCCCGATCTCTGGCAGGTGTAAACATTGCTGTCGTTGGCAAAAAGACCGCTAACAGTCTGTCCCACCGAGGACTACAGCCCGACTTTATTCCGCCTAACTTCGTTGCAGATTCGCTCATCACGCATTTCCCAGACGTGGATCATCTAACAAGCAAAAAAATTCTGTTTCCCAGAGTCGAGAGCGGTGGGCGAGACGTTTTAGTGAAAGAATTTACAGACAAAGGGGCAGTCGTTACCGAAGTTGCAGCCTATCAATCCCGCTGTCCAGAAGCGATCGCCCCCGAAACACTTACCGCGCTTGAGCAAGGCAAAGTAGACATCATTACTTTCGCCAGTTCAAAAACCGTGCAATGCTTTCACCAGATGCTAGGAGTGAAAGTCAACCATTGGCTCAACCACGTCTGCATCGCTTCTATTGGCCCCCAAACCTCAGCAGCCTGCGATCACCTACTAGGGCGCGTTGACATCGAGGCAGAAGAGTATACTTTGGAGGGGTTAGTTCAAGCGATCGTACAGTGGGCTAGAGTTTCTGGCTAGACAGATGAGCGACCAGCAACAGCAGTATGCCTCCGACCGACAGCGCATCATTGGCTTAACAGGCGGAATTGGCATGGGTAAAACCACCATTTCAGATTATCTAGGCAACGTTCACAAACTGCCCGTCTTAGATACTGACCTCTATGCACGAGAAGCCGTAGAGCCAGGATCTACAGTTTTGACAGAAATTACAGAACGCTATGGTTCAGGCATATTGCTCCCAAACGGCTATTTAGACCGAAAACGGCTAGGTGAAATCATCTTTGATAGTCCAGCAGAGCGGCTTTGGCTAGAGCAACGAGTTCACCCCTATGTGCGCGATCGCCTGGAGAAAAACCTGCAAACCCTCCTGACTCAGCATCATTCCACCGTCGTGTTAGTGATCCCGTTGCTATTTGAAGCTCGCATGACTGACCTCGTCACCGAGATCTGGGTCGTGCGCTGTCCTGAAGCCAGACAGATCGAGCATCTGATGCAGCGTGATCGCCTCACACTAGCGCAAGTCCAATCCAGAATCAGCAGCCAGATGCCAATTGAGCAAAAAGTTGGTCGGGCTGATATCGTGATTGAGAACTCAGCCGATCTGGAATCCCTCTTTCACCAAGTGGATCTAGCCTTGGCTCAGTCCGTTCCACCCAATGTTGTTGCATCCCAGCAGCACCCTTAGACCTACCAAAAGCCTAATCAGGCAGAAAATTAGAGTTCGCTTTCAAACAGCCCCCGCTTAGCGAGTCGCCTAATTTGCCAGAAGTCTAATGATAGATTGGATGAACGACTGGCAGCACTGAGACAATCAGTGCTCTTACTGGCGAAATATCTTTAAGTTGAAATAGCTTTTAGGTAGCTTGTTTTGGATACCCTACTGTTGACCTAGAGAGAATTTCATGGGCGCAACACTTCAGCAAATTGCTTCCTATCTGGATAAATCAGGCTGGAAATATCGAGTAGATGAAGAAGAAAGCCGTATCCTCACAGGCGTATACGCCGACAACATAGAAGATTTCTTAATTGTCGTCGAGTTAGATGAGGATGGAGATTTCTTCAAGCTTTTTGCACCCAGAGTCCTGTCTGGCATTCAAGACCACCCTCACAAAGGGGCAATCTTGCAAACGATGCTGAGCATTTCCTGGGAAACCAAGATGCTGCAATGGGAATATGACCCCTCCGACGGTGAAATCAGAGCAATCATCGAGTTTCCGCTAGAAGACTCCACCTTGACCGAAAAGCAGTTCAACCGTTGTTTGCACGGACTGGTACAGATCGTTGACGAAATGGCAATGCCTCGGCTCAACGTGGTGATGGAGACAGGCAAAGATCCGGGCGACCTGGAAGCAGGAGAGCGACTGCTGTTGACGCTGCAAGAAGAAGCACCTGGGCTATTAGAAATGCTGGAGCGGGCAATGGAAGCCCGCAAACAACGAGGGCGATTTCCATCTAACTAGCTGCTTTCCGTCTAGCTAACTGCTTTTGATTTGCGACGGAGCCATTCGTCCAGGAGTTGCTTGCTGCCGCGCTCCTGTAACTCCCTCAACCGCAGCACGACATAACGACGCAGGTAAAAGGTTTTTCGGCTAAGTTGCGATGCAGACTGCCACCGCTGATAAGCTGGCACTGCGGTGTCCTTGAAGAAATTTTGCCATTCTTGCACAAGCTGTGCAGGCGTGGTCGCTTCGGCCCGTATTTTGCCGTTCTCAACCATAGCTCGACGCAGCTCTGGATTATCTCGAAGCCGCTTGAGTGCCTGTAGAGCCTGTTCTGGAGAAGTGATCTCGATGTAATCTAGCTCATTCTGGCGTTCTGCTTGAAAGGAGGTTTCCTCACCCAAAATGGCAGGAACGTGAGCGTGCCACGCATTGTAGAGCTTTAGCGCAGGTTTATGGGTAAAATCCTTGCGTTTGAAGTTGCGTACCGCTACAACTGCATCTGTGTCTCGATAGTCATTCCACTGCTCTGGGTCGACAATGCGCCAGGACAGCCCCAAATCTTTTAGTTGGTTCTGCCAATGCTCAGTTCGCAGTTCGGGTGCGAGATTCCAAAATAGTCCGAAATAGGCCACGTTTTCAAAGCGATCGCCTCGTGCTGGATCGCGTGGAATCAAACCCGTTTGTCGCCAGTGAGGGATGTAGTAGTGCGTGTACAGCGATTTAGGCTCCCTGGAATTCAGCACAACGTGAATCTGAGCATAGGGGTGAAAATCATAATTTGCCTTGTAGCAAATAAATAGCTGCTTAGGATTGGGGCGAAGGTGAAACGGAAAAGAGCGCCGATGGGCAACTACAATACCTTCACTTGGAATCTTTGTGACCAATTCGCAAGGAAAACCAGACTCTTTTAAGTGTAAGTAAGTTTGAATGATGCTGGAGTACATGCCAAACGTTACCTGATTCTCAACGTGGTAGTACCAATACTTATCGGCAACCATTGGCATGTCTTCGTGCCATGCATCCTTAGGGTAAAAGAAGTAAATCGGGGGCAGGCTGTTGTTCATAAGTGTTGTTTACCTGAGATGTGCAATATGGCTAGTCTGAAACCAATTGATAAAATCATGGTTTAGTGATGATAAAAGTTAGAATCGCTCACATACGTTGTAATTTTTAAGCGGGTCGTGTGATAGTGATGGCGAAAAAAACGAGATATTTTATCTATTGCTTTATGAGGCAATGAACGGTAGCGTTGCTCAACTTTTTGTTGCGTTTCAAAGTACTTTTGCTTGGCGGCTGGATCAGATTGCCCATTGGCGATTCTGACCTTCTCAATTCGATCATCAAAAAAGTCAAGTCCTTCCATTACATTGTGACGAATATGTAAGCCCGTTTTGACAGCAGCTAAGCCCATTGCATAGGTTGGGTGTTTGTGCATTCCAAGCAGTTCTGCATACAGTGCTAGCCGTCCCCATAGGTCAAGAAACTCTATCTCTCGACCAGAATCTTTCGTAATCACAAATAGAAATTCGTTAATAAACCTGATCTGGTCATCCTCTGGGTCGACGCCAACCTTGTGCGCCATTTTTTTATAAGTTTCAACAACTTTAACGGCTTTGGGATCGGGTGGATCGGTTTTGTTCAAGCGTTCTCGAATATGCTTGTTCATTGAACTACAGCTTCTAGCAGTTAAGCCCGGAAGCCACTGTATATTCCTTGGAACCGGGGCACAAATCCGTACATCTGCATCTAAATACATGCAGGAATTTGCCATTGTTAAGGCTTTGGCGATCGCAAATCGCCGCTCGTGATAGAGTAAAACACCTCGCCTTCTATGTCCAAAAGCCAGAACATTTTTGTGAGCCTTGAACTCGCTTACTTTGTCAGTAAAAAGTACAAAGGGAACGTCAGGGGCGTATTGCTCCAGATCTTTAGCAAGCTCCTTAGCTAAAGAACGGTAGGTATCACCAAATGCCAACGTGCAAAAGCAGAGATCAAGTTCATTCTGAGTCATAGCTTCTCAAACATTGCATTAAGTAATTACGAGTGAATGAAAAGTTCCAGAAGAAACATTCACTCATCGGTTCAGCTTATTGAGCGGCGTAACAATCTTTCGAGAAGAGGAAGAATCTTGCTCTTGTTTTTCCTATTTATATCCGACGTTCTTTAGGTGGTCTATAAAAATACTGAACTTTACCTTTTCTTCATAAAGAATCCGGTTTTTTTGTTTTTACTTAAATCCGACGAGTAGTGAAAGTTTTATTTTATACCTCTGAGCTGACAAGTTTCTTTATGTAATCCAGTGTCAGGTTCTTGACGTTGGCTAATACGACTGCTGCACCTGCATTGTTCAGATTTGTAGTGTAGGCTACAGAGTATTCGGCAGTGGTTTGGGCGTGAGGGGGCAAAATACCCACGCCAATCCAACGGCGAGACAAATCTATTCGACTGGCGTTTTGTACTGTGTGGAGGTCAGCAACCGTATCACCCAAATAGAGGACAGGGGTAGAGGATGCGCCAAAAGGTTCTAGCTGCTGCACAACTTCTATTAACCCAGCAGGGTCGGGCTTGCCAGGAGCATCTTCCATTGCAACTAGAACGGGCGATCGCAACCCCAACCGCTTTTCCAGCACGTAGGAAGCTGATCCCCGCGTAGCACCACTAAAAAAGCCCCAGGGAATGCCAGCTTGGGTCAGCAGATCAAAATAGTCTGCATTTAATAACAATGGCTCCTGGCAGATATAGCCTGTCCAGTGTTGCGGATCGGGCCCGCGATAGCGGCTTTGAAAGAAGGCAACGATGTCGTCGTAGTTGAGATTGAGGTGCGATCGCTCTACCCCCTGTGCCTCAAAATGGCGGTAGACCAATTCTTGTGACCCTTCCCAGTCGTTATTCCAGTGTCCTTCTGCTTTCAACGCATCAATATCGGTCGCCGAAGGGCGATAGGCACCTTGAGTGAACTGCTCCACCGTGTCCGCCAGTGCCCGCCGATAAGACCCGCCCACGTCTCGAATTACGCCGTCAATGTCAAATACTACAATCGCGGGGGGAAATGCCTGATTCTGCTTAGCCAACGACTGCGCCTCCTGTAATTTTGTGTTGGGGAAAAGGAAGGGGGAGAAAGGGTATGGAGCTATAGACCAGAACATATTTATAAGACTATGCACTGTCAAGCATCTACTATTACTCTTTTCTCCTCGCCCAATTTGGTTATCTGTGAATCCATGCTTTACCATAGTGGATTGTGGAGTTATCAGAAAACTGTTAGGAATTGTGGAGGTTGGCGTTTGTCAAAGTTTATTTTGAAGGTTCTCTGGCTTGAGAACGATGTGGCGTTAGCGGTTGACCAGGTGGTCGGCAAGGGCACCAGTCCGCTTACGTCCTATTTCTTCTGGCCCCGGAATGATGCCTGGGAACAGCTCAAGACTGAAATGGAGAAAAAGCACTGGATTGCTGAAGCAGACCGGATTGAACTGCTCAACAAAGCGACTGAGGTGATCAACTACTGGCAAGAGGAAGGCAAGCGCCGCCCTATGTCTGAGGCTCAAGTGAAGTTTCCCGAAGTGGTTTTCACAGGTAGCGCTTAGTTGCACTCAGAGCGTAGTTGAACATCAGCGATAAAGGGTTTCAACCGAATGGCACTGAGATAAGGATTCAGCGATCGCCAGAAGCTTTGAAAAACTGTAAGGTGGGCGCTGCCCATCGCTCTTAAGTCAGTGCCATTCAGCTTAAGCCCTTTGTCCCAAAAATATATTCATACCTATATAACTGTGTAGATATGCAAAAACGGTATAAGCCTTATTGCAGCAGCACAGGACGCATTGAATCTTTTACATAGCTAAGCAGTTTAGCAGCACGATTTTCCCAAGAAAATTGCTGAACATAGTCAATCATATGGCTGTAGCCCTCTGATTTTCTGGGGTAAGTTTCTAAAACCTGCTGAATGCATCTAGCAAACGAATCTGGGTTATCCGGCTCACACCAACCCGCAATAGCATTACAAGACTTGAACTCTACCAAAGAAGTAATTTCAGTCGCAACAATTGGCGTTCCTGATGCTAGGTAGTCAAACAGCTTAAGAGGAGACGTAAACGTTGAGGCTGGTCCAGAACAATGAGGATGAGCGAGCACATCGGCCGCCTGAAGCAACCCAGGAAGGCTAGTGTGTGAGAGGTGCCCTAAAAACGTGACGTTTCTAAGCTGTTTTTCAATTGCTAATTGCTTGTAAGCGGTTACTTGTGTTTCATCTCCGCCTGCAAATGCAAAATGGGCATGGGTAAGCTGTTGAGCCACATCTAGCAATAGGTCAACGCCTTTGAAGGGCAGTAGTGCTCCCGCATAAACGACTAGATATTGCTCATTGGTTAACAATTGCTTACGCCAGGTTGCAGCTTGTTCAGGTTGCCTGTTCAGAAACACACTGTTAAAGCCACTGTGAAGCTTAACGATCTTGTCGGCGGGCAGCCCATTCTGAATCATGCTCTCACGAACTGAATCTGCGACAGTTACAGCAACTTGCAGCAGCGGATTTTGGACGATCTCAGGATCAAACTGTTTCTCTTCGTGATGATGATGTTCATAAATTGCTGGAACTCCACATTTAATTGCTGATTCAACAAAATTCCAATCTCGTGAATGGACAATTTGAGCCGCAGGGCGAATGTGAATGGGGAAATAGTATTTTGCAATCAGTGTGCTGGGATGAGTTGCTTTTTTGAGTAGTTTGCTGGTTGATTTCAGTTTTGGGGTAGGAAGAGCAGCAACTTTAAGTTTTCCACGAAGATTGTAGAGGTTGATTAATTCTTCTGAAGGGGCTTGTGGTTGAAAGGGGCGCAGGAGATTCGTTAGGTTCAGTGCGCTTGGCTCTTTACTGAGATGAATTAACAGGCTGGGATACCCTAAATTCGCCATTCCGTCAGCTGAGTTTGCAGCGTGAACAAGATGAGCTGCACCGGGCTGTGGCATCACGTTTCGAGTGAAGAATATATAGTGTTTCAGCATAATTGAATTGGTAGATAGTGTTTTTGAGTCAGCTGTTTCCTCAGATGCTCTGCCCACCTGAACCATAATGCCGACCTTACTCATATCGGGTAGAAAGACAGTTCGGTTGAGCTCGCAACTCGAAGAGCATTGCTCCTTCGTTGCCTAGAAGTTGCTCACGCTTTATTTATATCTACTTATGCCCTTTATGCCCTGATTAATGGCATTAAAATTTAAGCCTGAGTAGCTCAGATTTTTCCTGGTAGAGACGCAATGAGTTTTGTCTCCGCTCGGAAAAAATAGAAAAGAGCCTCTCACATTGTGAGAGGCTCTTTTTCGTATAGCTCTATACCCAGCTTTAAGCCTGTCCCGTTCCTCCAGAAGCCTGGAAGCGGGCACGGGCACGCTTTAGCGCTTGGGTCGCTTGAATTTGCTGCTGTCGGTTGCCTGCTTCAACTTTGTTGAGGCGGGCTTCTGCTTCGCTGTAAGCAGTGCGAGCAGCTTCCCGGTCGATGGCGTCGCCACGTTCGGCTGCATTCACCAGGATGGTGACTTCGTTGGCTTCGACTTCAGCAAACCCACCCATGAGGGCGATCGCCACCCAGTCTTTGTTTGCCCGAACCCGCATCACGCCTGTATCTAAAGCAGTCAAAAGCGGTGCGTGTCCTGGCAAGATGCCCAGTTGGCCAGTCGTGCTAGGAAGAATTACCTCTTCAGCATCAGAATCCCAAACGGTCTTGTCTGGGGCAATTACACGAACAGTTAGTGCCATGACTTTATCCTACTTACCTTCAGCCTTCATCTTCTCGGCTTTGGCGATCGCCTCATCAATGCCACCTACCAGGTAGAAAGCTTGCTCTGGCAGATCATCCAACTGACCCGACAGGATCATTTGGAAGCCTTTGATTGTCTCGCTTAGAGTGACGTACTTACCAGGAGAACCAGTAAATACCTCAGCTACGAAGAAGGGCTGAGAGAGGAAGCGCTCGATTTTACGGGCACGTGCAACGGTCAGACGGTCATCTTCGGACAATTCATCCAGACCGAGAATTGCAATGATGTCTTGCAGTTCTTTGTAGCGCTGGAGGGTAGACTGCACCGCTCGTGCGGTGCTGTAGTGCTCATCGCCAACCACGCTGGGCTGAAGCATTGTGGAAGTAGAATCGAGTGGGTCTACCGCCGGATAAATTCCTTTAGCTGCCAGACCCCGAGAAAGTACGGTGGTTGCGTCCAGGTGAGCAAACGTGGTTGCTGGAGCGGGGTCGGTCAAGTCATCCGCAGGGACGTAGACTGCCTGGATGGAGGTGATTGAACCCTCAGTGGTTGAGGTGATGCGCTCTTGCAGGTCACCCATCTCTGTTGCCAGGGTGGGCTGATATCCTACCGCAGAGGGCATCCGTCCGAGCAGCGCTGATACTTCAGAACCCGCCTGCACAAACCGGAAGATGTTGTCGATGAACAGCAGCACGTCCTGCTTGTTGACATCTCGGAAATATTCAGCCATCGTCAGCGCCGACAGACCCACGCGCATTCTGGCTCCCGGTGGCTCGTTCATCTGCCCGTACACTAGCGCCACTTTGGACTCGCTGATGTTGTTAGCGTTGATCACGCCCGACTCTTTAAATTCGTTATAAAGGTCGTTTCCTTCACGGGTGCGCTCACCCACGCCACCAAACACCGACACTCCGCCATGCTCTTTTGCGATGTTGTTGATTAGCTCTTGAATCAACACAGTCTTGCCAACTCCTGCACCGCCAAACAGACCCACTTTGCCACCCCGACGATAGGGAGCCAGCAGGTCAATCACCTTAATTCCAGTCTCGAAAACTGAAGGTTTGGTTTCTAATTCTGTGAATTTAGGTGCAGCACGATGAATCGGGAAGAACTCTTCGTTATTGACTGGACCCAGTTCGTCTACGGGTTCACCCAAGACGTTAAAAATTCTTCCCAAGGTTGCTAGCCCGACTGGAACCTTGATAGCAGCGCCCGTATCAAGGACTTCCATGCCTCGAACCAAACCATCTGTGGAACTCATTGCCACAGCCCGAATTTGGTTGTCTCCTAGAAGCTGCTGCACTTCACAGGTAACCGAAACCTCTTGCCCGTTTGAGTTTGTGCCGCTGACTTTCAGGGCGTTGTAAATCTTAGGTAATTGACCATTGGGAAATCGAGCGTCGATAACCGGGCCAATGATCTGGGTAATGAAGCCAACGTTTGTCTTTTCTGCTGTAGTGACCATGCTTGCGCCTATTCTGTGATCAGCTTTTCTAGAAACTTGAAGACAGTCTTAAGAATTAAAATTTCCATCTCTCAGATTATCACTGAATGTAAATCTTTAACGAAAGCAAACTGCTGAAAAATTCGACGGATGGGGCGATCGCCCAAAATCTATAATAAAGTGCAGGCTTACTGCATTTTGCTTCTTCCTTCCCAAGGGCGAACAGCCGCTCGTCCCTACCAGCGATACAAATTTCCAAATCTCTTCTACGACAAAAAACGACTGCTCACTATGACCCATTCTTCGCATCGCTATCACATCACCACCTTCGGCTGCCAGATGAACAAAGCCGACTCCGAACGCATGGCAGGCGTTTTAGAAGAAATGGGGTTTGAGTGGTCAGAGGCTCCAGACGATGCCGATGTAATCCTCTACAATACCTGCACGATTCGGGACAATGCCGAGCAAAAGGTTTATTCCTACCTGGGTCGGCAGGCAAGACGTAAGCATGAGCAGCCCAACTTGACGCTGATCGTGGCAGGCTGCGTTGCCCAGCAGGAAGGGGAGGCGTTGCTGCGGCGGGTGCCCGAACTCGATCTGGTGATGGGTCCTCAGCACGCCAACCGACTGCGAGATTTGCTGGAGCAGGTGTTTAATGGCAATCAGATTGTGGCGACTGAACCCATTCATATCGTCGAAGACATTACTAAACCGAGACGAGACAGCAACGTCAGCGCCTGGGTAAACGTGATTTATGGCTGCAATGAGCGCTGCACCTATTGCGTTGTGCCAAATGTGCGCGGTGTAGAGCAATCCCGCACACCCGAAGCAATTCGGGCAGAGATGGAGGAGTTGGGGCGGCAGGGCTACCGGGAGGTGACGCTGTTAGGGCAAAACATTGATGCCTACGGGCGCGACTTACCAGGCGCAACGGCAGAAGGTCGCCACAAGCACACCCTGACTGATTTACTCTACTTCGTTCACGACGTGCCCGGAGTCGAGCGAATTCGCTTTGCCACCAGCCATCCTCGCTATTTCACGGAGCGACTGATTCGTGCCTGTGCTGAACTGCCCAAGGTGTGTGAGCATTTTCACATTCCCTTTCAGTCGGGCGACAACGAGGTGCTAAAGGCGATGAGTCGCGGCTACACCCAGGAAAAGTACCGTCGAATTATTGATACGATTCGCCGCTACATGCCCGATGCTTCGATCAGTGCGGATGCGATCGCCGGATTCCCCGGAGAAACTGAAGCCCAGTTTGAAAACACGCTGAAACTAGTTGAAGACATTGGCTTTGACCAACTCAACACCGCTGCCTATTCTCCCCGCCCTGGCACACCCGCTGCGCTCTGGGAAAATCAGTTAAGCGAAGAGGTGAAGCGCGATCGCCTCCAACGTCTTAACCATTTAGTGTCTATCAAAGCGGCGGAGCGATCGCTCCGCTACCAGGGACGCATTGAAGAAGTGCTAGTTGAAGACCAGAATCCCAAAGATCCGAATCAGGTGATGGGGCGTACACGCGGTAACAGACTAACCTTTTTTGAGGGAGCGATCGCTGACCTCAAGGGGCAAACCGTGCCTGTCAAAATCACCGAAGTTCGAGCGTTTAGTCTGACGGGTGAGCAAGTCCAACTTGCGGTAGTCTAACGGCGAGTTGGATAGCAGCAAGTAGCCTCAAAATTCTCACGGACAACCAGTTGTTTACCTGGTGTGATGTGCGATCGCAATACGTACACCATTTCAATTCCGTCACTTACAATGAGGCTACAGCACAGTCTCTATTAGGCTAACTGCTCTATGCCGGAAATTGTCGAGATTCCTATCGAACTAGCTCGGTTCCAACTTCCTCAAGCAGTTCAAGCACGTCTACAGTTCCTGCTGGATCGTCAGGATGAGGGACACACTTTGTCTCAGGCAGAACGACAGGAAGCGGAAGGGCTTGTTGATCTAGCAGAATTCCTATCCTTGTTGCGTTTACGCTCAACACGGGTAACGAAACAGACTTAAATGGGTACAATTTCTGCCTCTCTCCGCCGATTAGTGATTCAGAGAGCGGGTAATCGCTGTGAATATTGCGGGATATCGCAGATTGGACAAGTTGCTACTTTCCATATCGACCACATCATTCCTGTAGTAGCTGGTGGCGAAACAATTGCTGAAAATTTGGCTCTTGCTTGCGTCTCCTGCTCCCTTCGCAAGGGAGCGCGGCAAGTTCTTGAAGATTCAGAGACGGGTGAAGTTGTCTCTATATTTAATCCTCGCAAACAAGTCTGGAAGGAACACTTTGTCTGGAGGGATGTGCAAGTTATCGGGTTGACAGCTACGGGTAGGGCAACGTTGCAAGCGCTTGATTTGAATCGACCAGCTATGTTGGCGATTCGCACAGAAGAGGAACTGCTAGGTCGTCATCCACCACCGTAAATTTGCATCAACCAACTTTAAAAGAGCAAACCGCACCTGTCAAAATTATTGAAGACTGCGATTATCCAGAAGTACTTGTTATACCAATTCTTCAAAGTAAGGCTACAGATGGTATAAAGCTTTTGATGGGTTCAAAGACGAAGGATGGCAGGGGTATACAAGCTAGAGATTGGTGAGAGTGAGGAAGACCT
>NZ_JACJPC010000005.1:0-2285 GCF_014695875.1 Leptolyngbya sp. FACHB-541
TGAGTTAGAAGAGTTATTTCAAGCGATTTAATCGAAGGCAATGAAGAGGAAGCTTACAATACAAAAAAGTGATAAAAAAAGCGGTGATTTGAGTACTCAGTTCTGACAGTTTCTAATTTTCTGGATTTTAGCAAGAGATACACTTTAGGAGACCGCTGACAGTTCTTCGTCGGGGAGAGTTTAATGGTCCATCTCGATCAATTGATTGTCACATTGATGCAGGTGGTAATCAAAAATGCAGGAGCCGAAACTGGTACTTTGGTTCTCCTAGAGGAGGATCAACTCACTGTGATGGCTCAATGTAGCGGAAGTAGACAGTGTGACCTAGAAAAGCTTGCTGTTGCCGACTGTGCAATGATTCCTGTCCCCGTCATTTACTCAGTAGAACGTACTCAAGAAATGCTGGTGTTTGATGATGCGGTCAGCGAATCGCCTTTTTCAACTGATCCTTACATTCAAAAGCAACAGACGCGATCGCTCCTCTGTCTACCCATTCTCAGTCAAAGCCAGTTGATCGGCATCCTTTATCTAGAGAACAATCTCAGTACCGGAGTGTTTACTAGCGATCGCTTACAAGTCCTTAAACTGTTGATGGCTCAGGCAGCAATTTCACTGGAGAATGCTCGATTGTATGAACGGTTAGCAGATTATGCTGAAACACTGGAACGGAAAGTAGAAGAGCGAACTCAAGCTTTGCAGCAGGAGATCGCGGAACGTCAACAAACCGAAGCCGCATTGAGACAAAGCGAAGCAAATTATCGCAACCTGCTACAAACTGCGAATTCAATCATCATCCGCTATGACACGCAAGGACGGATTCGATACATCAACGATTATGGGGTGAAACTTCTGGGCTATGAAGAACATGAGATTCTAGGACGAACCGTATTTGAAACGATCATTCCAGACATCGAAACCTCTGGACGCGATGTCAAACCATTGGTTCACGATTTACTTCGTAATCCTCAACTGTACCCGCAAGGCGAGGGTGAAAACCTGTGTCGAGACGGTCGGCGAGTTTGGATGGTCTGGTCGAATCAAGCCATCTTCAATGACCAGGGAGAGGTCGTTGAAATCCTATCAGTTGGCAGCGACACTACCCAGCGTAGGCAAGCAGAAGAGGCATTACAACGCAGTGAAGCCAAGTTCCGAGCTATCTTTGAAAACTCACAGGTTGGCATCTTCCGCACCCGCCTCTCGGATGGATTAATTCTCAATGCCAATCAACGCCTTGCCAATCTGCTTGGCTTTGATTCACCAGAAGAAATCATTGAGCTGGAACACTGCATCGACTATTTTGTAAGTCCCAGCGATCACCAACAATCCATTGAGGTGCTGAAGCGGGATGGGGAAGTGCGAAGCTATGAAGTACAGATGCGAAAACGAGATGGAACATTGTTCTGGGGACTTTCCTCTTCTTATTTGAATGAAGACGATGACTACATCGAAGGGGTGATTGCGGACATTAGCGATCGCAAACAGGCAGAAGCCGCGCTGCAAGCCTCTGAAGCAGAACTGCGAGCGCTCTTTTTAGCCATTCCCGATCCGCTGTGTGTTTACAATGCTGAAGGGCAAGTGATCGACGCAATCCCAATATTCCTCGGAAATCCATCCTATGGAGAGGAGTATAGGGAGAAATATATTGGTAAAACACTGCATCAACTCTATGCCAAGGAACAAGCTGATGAATTCCTGAATTATATTCAGCAGGTGGTGAAAACCCAACAAGTACTCACCGTTGAATACACTGAATGCCAGTGGATAGCTAGACGAGAAGTCCGGTTTTCGGCTCGCATTGCCCCGATTCGGCACGAACAGGTGATTTGGTTGGCGCGAGATATTACGCTGCAAAAGCAAGCAGAAGCAGCCTCGATTGTGGAAGAACGTAACCGCATGGCGCGCGAAATTCACGACACACTCGCTCAGTCCTTTACAGGCATTCTGGCTCAGGTGGGAGCGGCAAAACAAGTGCTAACGGATGATGTAGAAGCAACTGGGGCACACCTAGACCTGATCAAAGAATTGGCACGAACTGGACTGTGTGAAGCGCGGAGATCGGTCGTGGCGCTGCGTCCTCAGCTTTTAGAGGAAGGCAGTCTACAGAGCGCTCTACATCGTCTCATCGCTCAGACTAGAGCTGCCGCAATGGATACCACTTTGCACTATGAGATCGAGGGTGCAGTGTATTCTCTCCCCACTGAAGTCGAGAATAACCTACTACGGATTGGACAGGAAGCATTAACCAATGCGATCAGACACGCCAATGCTGACGAAATTCGAGTGGA
>NZ_JACJPC010000050.1:0-53038 GCF_014695875.1 Leptolyngbya sp. FACHB-541
ATACTCAGACCAGTTGCGGATGCGGTATTGAGCTTGCATGGCAGGTTTTGGTGTGGTAATTGAAACTTACCATGTCTCTCCCGCCCGCAACCCCTCTTTTGTGCAACAACGCCGAAGCAAAGCGTAACCCAACTTCTTCAAGCAGGTTGTGGAGCAGGTTAATTCTTAGGGTTAGTAATGGGGACGCAGAGAATGAAAGCATTGGTCACAGGAGCCAATGGCTTTACCGGATCGCATTTGGTGAAGGCATTGGAACAACGAGGAGATACCGTCATAGGCTGGGTACGCAAATCTAGCGATTTGTCTCGTCTGTCCGACTGTAAAGTGCAATTGGCTTACGGCGATATTACTGACTCTCAGGCACTACAAGCCGCAATACAGGGCGTTGATGCTGTATTTCACACGGCTGCCTATGTGGAACTGGGCGTAGTCGATGAAGCCAAAATGCAGCAGGTCAACGTGGAAGGAACTCGTGCTGTAATGCAAGCGGCGCGACAAGCTAGTGTGTCTAAAGTCGTCTATTGCAGCACGATTGGCATCTATGGTGACACCCAAGGGCAGGTGATTGACGAAACGTTTCAGCGTAGTCAAAAAGGGTTTTCGTCGGGCTATGATCGCACCAAATATCAGGCTCAGCAGCTAGTTGATCAGTTCGCGGCTGAAGGTTTACCCGTAGTTAGCGTCATGCCATCGGGCATTTTTGGGGCAGATGATCCCCACTTTGGCCCGGTAATCGACCAGTTTCTCAAAGGGCGACTGAAGCTGTGGGCGGGGAGCGATCGCATCACCGGGATCGTCCACGTAGACGATCTGGTAGAAGCAATGCTGCTGGCTGCCGATAAAGCCCAGCCAGGTTCCCACTACATCCTTTCTGCTGGGGAAATGACGACTCGTGAAATGTTTCAATTCCTCAGTCAAGAAACTGGGATCGCGCCACCTGGGGAAGCGCCAAAAGCGATCGTCCGGGTTTTAGGAAATTTGCTTGATCCGGTAGGACGGCTACTTTCCTGGCAACCCCCACTTAGCCGAGAAAGGGTTCACTACATCTACGATCGCTGCGTTCGGGTAGACGCAACTAAAGCGGTCCAAGAACTGGGCTGGCAACCTCGCTCGGTCGAAGCAACACTCCGAGAAGTTTTGAAGCGGTAGATGTCTATTACCGCTTCAAAATCCCGTCTTCTAAGTACGCAACCCGATCGGCGACATCAATGATGCGAGAGTCGTGAGTCACCATCAGCACACTGCGTCCGCCCTCTTTTGCCAGGTTTCGCAATAGCGCAATCACAGCATGACCACTTTGAGAATCAAGCGCAGCCGTAGGTTCGTCTGCCATGATGAGTTGGGGATCACCAGCTAGGGCACGGGCGATCGCCACCCGTTGCTTTTGTCCACCTGACAAGTCTTGCGGCAAATTCTTTGCCTTGTTTCCCAACCCGACCTGCTCCAACAGAAATAAGGCTTCTTTATGAGCCGCCCCTACTCGGTAGCCCTTTAGTTTTAGGATGACCTCGATATTCTCGACTGCCGTCAGTGCCGGAAACAGGTTAAATCCCTGAAAGATAAAGCCAATGTTCCTTAGTCGGAACCGAGAAAGCTGCTGCCGAGACATACGTGTAATTTCTTCGCCCAGCAGGAACACGCTGCCACTGGTTGGGGTTAGAATTCCTGCCAGGATTGACAGCAAAGTTGTCTTTCCTGATCCGGATGGACCCATCAGCAGTTGAATATTTCCTTTAGCGATTTCTAAATTGATATCTTGAAGCGCATGAAAGCTTTGGGTACCCGCGTGGTATACCATTTCTATGCCTTTCGCGGCGATCGCAGGCTCGTTGATTAGCCTTGGAGCCGTAGAACCTCTTTGAAACCGGGTACCTAACTCGGTGAAATTAATTTGAGAAGCTGCCATGCGTTTCAGTAGTTGAGATGTGAATTTTAAAGTAGTAGAGACAAATCGCAATCGAATCGCCAGAATGTTAGATCCGCATCGAAGTCGCTCTAATCCAGATTAAGTAGATTGTTTTTTCAAGTTTCAGCCACATACGACCTTATTTTTAGTGTACCTAGACACCCTAGCTAGCTTGATTAAGCTTTCATTAGAAACTCTTTACACTCAATCCCAGCCTTGAAGGACTAAGCTTTGAAAACGATTGCAGGATCAACATGAGTCACCTTCTGGATAGCAAATAGAGCAGAGCCACCGCACATGGCGATCGTGATTCCTAAAATGCCGATGGCAGAGAGCGGAGTAATGAGAATCGTGATCCCCTGAGTTGCAAAAGTCCACGCTCCCAACCCTAAGCAAAAAGCCATGCTAGGGACATAGCCTAAAACTGCCATCCACAAGGCTTGCTCAATGATGATGCTGTAAATGACTCGATCAGACGCTCCCATCGCTTTAAGGGTGCCAAATTCCTTCATGTGGTCAGAGACAGACGCATATAGAATCTGTCCGACGACGACCATCCCAACAACGACTCCTACAGCTGCTCCCAGTCTCAAGACAAAACCAATGCCCGTCCGCTTTTCCCAATAGCTACGAGTGTGGTCCGCCATTTCTGTCTGGGTGTAAGCCTGCGTACCCACGAGCTCATCTTCCAGTTGCTGCTTTAGGATCTCGATATTTTGCCCCGCTTCTGCCCGCACCAACACATATGAAATTGGGTCGGTCGAAGTTAGGGTCCGAGGCTGCGAAGCAGCGGGGTCAGCAGGGGAGTCAGAGCGTTCATACACCGTGCTGCACTCCAGCGCACCGCCCGGCTGCACGTCGCAGAGAACATTAGAAGTCAAGCCTGCGCTGACATAGTTCATCGTATTTTCTAGGGACGTGAAGATGAAGGCACTTGTGGCGATCGATTGCGTTCCCTGAGTTTGCCCTACGACACGGGCTGGGATGGAGTTGATTGAGCCGCGTCCGTTTTCCGGATCTAGCTGAAGCGATCGCAAATTTGTCTCATCCACCATGATCGTGTTGGGTTCATTCAGGTCGCTCTGATTGCCCTGTGTTATGTCCCACAACCTAAATAGCCGCCCATCTGGGTCATAACCAATCAGCCTGACAGGAGCAATCTCGCCAGAAGTGCTGCGCCACCTGCCGCTTTGAATCATCAGCGCCTCTGCCCGATTGACTCCTGCCAATTGCTGTGCCTGTGCAACTTGCCCTAGAGTCAACGGTTGAGTCAGCTCAAAGTGAACCATCTCCTCAGCCGCAACCCAGATATCAGCATTTGAATTTTCGATTAGCTGTACGGTAGAGCGTGTAAATCCTTCTAAAATGCCCGTTTGAATTGTTACGAGGCTGACTGCAAAAACAATCCCCGCTTGGGCAACCAGGAAGCGAGGGATGTCTTCAAACAAATTTTTGCGGGCAATAGAAGCCATGATTTGGAGACGCTAAGAGGCTTTCTTGTGCCCCGATAAAGTTTTACTGTAGGCACTTAATTTAATGTTACTTTGCTCTTGCCCTACTTCGCTGGACAGATGTGCCAGTGCAGTAAGTGGGCTGCCCGGCTCAGATTTGTAGCAGCGGTAACAGCAACCCCAAGATGTGGTTGATAGCCAAGCTCAGTAACTTTCACCTCACAGAATTACTAGTTTCCAATTCAATCGCTGATCCAAAAAGTATTTCTTCTTAAGTAGAAACATGATAACAGCGTATTTCTACTTGGAGAGAGTATGCGTTTTATTGAATTCATGAGTTTCACAAAGTTGTGTTTAAGTAAACCTACAGAATTGCTTTAGGAAATATACCGATATGGCAAAAGGTCGCTTTGATATTAATACTTAGGCTTTGAGATAAAAATTATACTGCATGGCGATCGCCTCCCAAACTTCTAAGTCCACTTAACAAATTCCTGTTCATGAACAGGAATACCTTATAAACGTCCTCAGTATAAGCCACTAAATTGTCTAACTACAGCTAGGAAGTAACATCTTTGCAGTATTTACCCTGGAAACAACATAAGTATTAGCAGCAAAATTTCAGTATAAATTCGGACAAAAAGCATGATTTTTCCCGTGTTCTAGATGTCGATTTTGGGCAAATTATGACCAAGCGACTTAATAAGAGAACACAATTATGGCTGCTGATTACGCTGGCAATACGCCCAAGCAAGCGAGACAAATTAGCCTTACTTCTACACCAAGAACCTATAAAGATCGAGTTGGCTCTCTTGATACCAACGACTACTACAGCTTTACATTGGGCAAGCGCAGCAGCGTTAAACTTGCCTTAAAGGGTTTGAATGCTAACGCTGATATGGCGTTAATTAGTAAGTCTAGAAGTCAACCTACAAGGCGATCGACTCGTAGCAGTAATCAAGGTGAAGCAATCAATCAAGTATTAGATGCAGGGACCTATTACGTTCGGGTTTATCCCCGTAGCGGCAACGTTGGATATCAATTGAGTGTGTCTGCTTCTGCAGTAAAAAGCTATCAGCGCTACACGTTCAAATACAGCTATGGCAATGGCGATTACTACACAGGCTATGGCTACAGCACAAGCGATCGCTACCGCAGTGGACAACAAATTACTTACAGCAATTCAGACAGTTCAGGTTATACCGGCTCCTATCAAATCACCTCAGCCGTTAACTACACAGGTACCACTCAAAATTTAGACAAGCTACGGGTTAACAGTTACTACGACAGCGAAAGGAATGATAGCTATCCACCCTTTTTCGGCTATGGCAGTAGCGGACTAGGTAGCGAATCAGGCTATATCACTAAAACCAGCAATTTCTTTGATAACAAAACTGAAGCTGACCCTACAGAGGATTGGTTTGGTAATACGCTTCGAGATGCTGGACTGCGATTTGCTACACGATCTCGCTTCCTTGATAGCAAGCTCGATCGGAATGACATGATCACTATCTTTCGTGATGCAAAAGATGGAGGAGCAATTGACTCCACTGAACTCAATGATCTCCGCACTCTAACTAGCGACAAATCTTATGTCGCAATGGACGATCATGTCCGAGTTCTATCTAGCAAAGTTGTGAATAGCAATGAGGCAAACTCACAGTATCAGGGGAAAGCACTGGGGAATTTGTTTGCAGGTAGCAGTGATGTTCATCTTGAGAAGCTGGTGAATAAGTGGTTTTTAGGAAGCGATCGCCCCGCTGCCGCCAACACCTATCGCTATGCAAACGGTTCCCTATTTCAAAATGGTGTGAGCTACCAGGACATCAAACAGGGCAAAGCCAGTAACTGCTATTTCTTAGGAGGTTTAGCTGCAACAGCGATACGTTCTCCCAATTTGATTCAAGATATGTTTATTGATAATGGCGATAACACTTACACCGTTCGCTTCTTTAATCAAGGTGTTGCTGACTACGTCACGGTAGACCAATATTTGCCCGTCGCTTCGTCAGGTCAACTCACATACGCTAGCCAAGGTGGATACTACAATCGCACCTCCACTGAATTGTGGGTTGCTCTAGCAGAAAAAGCTTACGCTCAAGTCAACTCTTCAGGCTGGACTTATCGCTGGAATAATGACCACTCCAACTCTTATCAGGGCATCAACAACGGTTGGTTTGGAGATGCGATTCGTGACATCACAGCAAAGAGTTCTTCTATCCGCAATTCGCTAAACTTTGATACTTTGGTCAACGCCTTTGCAGCCGGCAAGATGATCGGTGTCAATTCAAAAGCAAGTGGCCAAATTTCGTCCACAGTCGTCTACAACCACGTTTATGTATTAACCGACTACAACTCCTCCACCCAAAAATTCACCTTGTTCAATCCCTGGGGAGTCAGTGGTGGATATGAAAATGGTTCCTCCAAGCCTGGAACATTGAATATAACCTGGAACGAATTGACTGCAAACTTCAGCAGTTGGGATTCTTCCGTAAGTTAATAGCTGTATAGCGCCAGTCACTCAATAAAAAAGGAGGAGGGTCAAGCCCTCCTCCTTTTTTCTGAGACACAACTTAACTGTTAGTGAGATGGTAGGTGATTAGCGGCATTGTTTTCTGAGATATAGCGTTCACATCCTGTTCAAAATCTCCAAGCAACATCTTAATTTGTTCAAGATGTTTAGGCTGAATTGTTCGCTGCCCTTTTAGCCAACGAGTAACCAGAGAACGATCTACTTGTAGAGCATCTGCCAGTTGCGCTTTAGTCATATCTTTTGCATCGAGTGCTGCCTGAATTGCATCACTTGTTAGCATTGGCGACTGAACACGAGTCCGTTCAGGCTTTAACGAAACAGGGGCATGGGCACCGAGCTTTTCCTGAATTTTTACTGAAGGCTTGATGATGACGATCGCCTTCAACCAAGTTGCTAACCAGTTACGGGGACGATACCCAGACCCAGACTCAGACTCATCACTCAACGACCAAGCAGGTCGGATACTTTCTGGATAAGTTGCTGGATCAAAATCGATTTCCCAGCCTAACTCTTTGAGAGTGAGTAAAGCACTATCCCACTGATCGATCAACTTAACGCGGCGTAGTCGGTCTTTCTGAACATTCTCCAAGAGTTCTTTTGGCTCTAGCCGTTCTAGTAGAGTCTGCACTTCATAGCGACCATCGTCTCGAATCCGACTCATGATTGTCAGGAAAATGGCAAGTTTTGAAGCTAACCGTTGGCGATAAGGATTAATTTGAAGCGTACTCTTTGCCAAATAGCCATATTGGAAGAGCGCTTCCTTGGCACTACCATCGCTGGCATTGAGAAACTTTTCAGTCCAAACTCCAGGACGTACCTTGATATATAACTCATCTGGGTCGCCTGCCTCGTAGGTTGGGGAATCTGGCTGGTTAATATCCATTGTCAGCGCCAACTGACCCGCATAGCCTAACCCTTCTAAAATCCACATTGCGCCCCGCTCAACGTTATATCGTTTTGCGCCAATGTTGATGTTTTTGACTAACACGGAGAGGCTACAGACTAGTTCTACGAGATGTCCAATCTTTTTGAGCTTTTGGGCAATCGTGATATCTGTGCGCTTATCCCAACCAAAGAGTCGGATCAGGTCAGTCCCCTTTAATCGGATCTGCTCTGCCCACGGTTCGTCTGAATCGGTCGCATAGGAGGAAAAAATGAGAAATACATAGGCAGCTTCCGGTCCAAACTGCTGAATAATCTCCCATGCAGCTTTGCCTGGAACTAGCTCAATTTGTTGACTAGAGGGGCTTTGACGAACAATCTGATGCTGAATAAACCCTTCCCCAACGAGCTTCTGCCAATAGGGATATTCTCCATCTTCCCATTGCGAATTAATCAGGGCTTGGGCACCTGTGAGAATAGGATAACCCGTTGCTACGCGTTCAAATTCTGTATCTTGAAATAAAGGCTCACGTATAACAGCATCAACAGATTGAACACCCAGCAATTTATCAATTTCAACTGTATTTTGCCCTGATAGATCTAAGTAACGTAACCATTGACTCGCTGTGTGAAAAGCACAGGCACTCACGACTAATGATTCACGCCATTCATCACTATCGGTCAAGTTAACCCCAGCTTCTAGTGATAACATTCCTGCGACTGAGCAGTCGGATGGGATTAACCCTTCTCGCTGCCACTGGTCAAGCCGGATTAAAATCCAGCTTGCTGTTTGGTTCCAAAACTCATCCGTTCTCAGCACTGAGCGGAATCGGCGCTCAATCCTCAGGAGTGTTTGTTTTTGCAGAACGCCAAGCTTTTCCGTCTCGCTGTAGAGGTTCCGTGCATCTGCTCTATCTTTGGCCCGTGTGTTTGCTAGATGCAGTCTGAATTGATTGATTCCAGTAGCAACATTAACCAGGACTAGATTTAGAAACGATTTGTCTGCTTTTAATTTTGCAGCAAGATCTAGCACCTGTGTCTGATCTGGAGAAACTGACGTGAGGTTGAGAGAAAGAGGCTCTGCCAAGACAGGAGTAGAGGCTAGGACAAGGTTATCAGGCTGATTCACAGGTGCTACACAGAACCGATTCACATCGGCATAGTATAACCCTGAACGCGGAAGATCAAAATCGGTGGTTGGAATTGACAATACAGAGAAACTTACTTCAAGCCTACGTTGCCCAGTCTGAATTGGTTAGCCCGCTCACCCGTAAGAGTATAGCGATCGCTCCATTATTTCTTAATTGCCGCACGAGACTAGAATCATACAACTTTGTCTCTAGGATCTATCAACATCAAACAAACGTACTAGCAGTCGTATGCTTTTATCAAATGCCGCGCTATGTAGGAAATGGTTCGATCAGCAGGATCGTTTGTAGGCTAATTTCTCCGATTCATTCCGATAAAAATCTGCGAGAAGTTTAAATTGCTTAACAATTGACAAAATTGACACAAATTCTAGAATCCAGTTACGTTGTCTGATTTGGTTAGGTCTATCTCACGTGAATCTAGGCAGACTTAACAGCATGAAACTCCTTCCCCGCTTTGTTTTTAGCGGTTTAGGGATTCACTTCATCCGACCTGTCACTTATCTAAGTGATGAAGAGTTGACAAATTGACGCTAGATTCTAGGATTGGGTAACAAAATTTTTAGCTTAAAGTAGTCGTCACTAGATATAGCGTAGCTAAGAACCTAGAGAGGGCTTTGTTTCAACCCAAGCAACTAGGGATAGATAAGCAGTAAAGAATTGACAAATTGACAAAGAATTCTTGAATTAAGCAACAAACATTTGGTGAAACGAAGTTGACAAAGTTGACAGGTTGCCTAGTATCTCAAAACATTATTGCCAGTTGAGTCTAGATTAGCGAAACAAAATGTGTTGACAAGGTTGACAGGCTTTCTAGAGTGGCGAAACAAAGCTATGGAAGGGCGATCGCCATTGCTCTAGTATGACACTACGAAAAAAAGTGTTGCTAAATTTTTGCGCCTAGAATCAACTAACAATCTGATCCTGGAAATAAGGCAGCTAAATCATTTCAGCTATTGTTGCCAAGTCTAAAGGGGAGTTTGAGCAAACGGTGTTGACTCAACTGATGGTGGACAAAAACAGGTTGTTTAATAATCAGACGCAATACCTATCAAGAGAATCTTTAGGGTTGTAGACCTCTAATCATTCGCAGCTTTCACCAAATTGTGAGAGCAACATTTGTGTGCAAATTAAAAGTTCAGAGTTTGGTATGAAAGAAACCAGCACAATCCGCTTTGAAAGCGTATGTGAGTGGGAAGACACATTTCTATCGCTGTTTCCTCACCGCTTTGACTACATTTGGGCAAGACATCCTGATTTAGATGCACCTGTCGAGTGGAAAACGGAGAGCCGTCACCCTTTATCAGATCGTTTGATTCGTCAGGGTGCTTATCTTTATGGTGTTCGCTTTGGAGCTGAGACTAACTATTGCCTACTGGACATTGACGCGGGTAGTCTCTATCATCCCAAACGAGATCCGCTGGCAGTTTCGCGAATTGTGGCTGCGTTGGAGCCCCTTAGTTTGGTCCGGTATATTGCCTGTACCTCTAGCTATAGTGGCGGTTTGCATCTCTATTTTCCGTTTCAACAGGTTCAAAGCTCTTGGCAGTTGGCGATCGCCATTGCCTGTTCGCTTGAAAATGCTGGCTTTAAGCTTCAACCTGGACAATTGGAAGTTTTTCCAAACCCAAAGCCCTATGCAGCAGATGGCAATCTAAGTTTGTTTAACGCTCACCGATTACCGCTACAAATCGGTTCTTATTTATTAAATGAGGCATGGCAGCCCGTTTGGACTGATTCTCAAGCCTTTGTAAACCAATGGGTATTTGCTCAGCAGTACAACGACATTGATGAAAAAACACTCAAACAAATCCTTAAACAGGCAAAGCGAAAACATTTCGGCATCTCTGGTAAAGCTGAGAAATTTATCAATGATCTAAATGCTGAAATCGAATTGGGTTGGACAGGACATGGACAAACTAATCGATTGCTGGGACGTATCACTATGAGAGCTTATATTTTTCATCACGTTCTCTCAGGTGGAGAACCACTGAGAGGAGAAGCTCTTGTGGGTGAAATTTTTGAAATAGCTCGATCCTTACCTGGCTATCAGGAATGGTGTCGTCATCAGCATGAAATTGAACACCGGGCAGAGGAATGGGCACGGTGTATTGAAAGTAGTCATTACTTCCATTTTGGAGATCAGAGTAAAAAGGTTTCTACTACTTTGCACGATCCAGAACTGGTGAGTGCAGTTGATCAATCTCCATCCTGGAATCAACGTCAGTCTGCTGCAACCAGAGATCGAATTAGAAGGGCGATCGCAGACTTGCTTGAGAAAAATAGTTTGCCTGTAAAGGCGACAGCTCGATTTCAAACTTTGCTGCAATACGGTGTAGGTGGGGCATCTCTCTATCGTCACCGAGACCTGTGGCATCCTACTTATTTTGATGTTAGCTGTTTTGATATTGATTACTCGGATGGATCTCCTGTAGAAAATGAGTCTTCATATGAGTCACCTGTGGAAAACCCCCCAGACCCCCAAAACTTCAATACGGACAGCCAGTTAGATAGCGTTAGTTACGCATCTAACTGGCTCAGTCCTTCAAGCTTATTATCTATGGATGGCGGTAATAGTAAGTCTGGACAGGGATTGGGCGATCGCGTTGCCTCTAGTACTCCTTTAGATGACAGTAATGGTGATACCAAGGTTGACAACGCTGCCTCTGCCAAATTTGCTCCTCTCACCACCTCAGACTCACTTTTGGGAGTGCAATATATCCAGCAAGCGTTATCTAACGTTAAAGCGGTTCAAGCAGCGTTTCAGGAGACTGCTTGTCTGGCTCAAGCACAACATCAGCGTCTTAAAGCGGCAGCGGCAGAACAACGACATATTGCCCGGATGCAGCAGTTTCTTGACTCTGGTGACCCGATTTTGGTTGTAGAAGCGATGGCATGGGCACGGGCTAATCCAGGAGTCTTGCAACTGAAATGATTTCAGTGCTCCCTTTAACTAGACTTCCTGCATGAATCGTTTTTTGAGGCGTGAATGGTAGCGTAGAAGATCTATTCTTTAGAGTTTCTTCCCAGGAGAAAGATAAGGGGAAATGATAGATTTGGGTGTTTGATTTCGCAAAAGTTTTTTAACTATTGAGAGTTCGCTTGATTGAACCTGGCTATTTGCCTCAAAGCAGATGTCTTTTAACAGCAATCACCCATGACAAAATTAATTTGTTTGGTACCGATTTCAAAAGTTGCGATCGCTCTCACTTTGGCTGCGTTTGGAGTCCAAGCTTCTCCTGCTAGAGCAGGCTCTTTGGTACTTGTGGGTGGAGAATGGGCTTTTCCTGGCAGTGGTGGTAGTGAGGAAACCTACGGGGTTTCTATCTACCAAAAGATTGTTGATTTAGTAGGGGGAACTGCTGGTGCCAAAATTGGCATTATTTCTACTGCCAGTTCTAATCCGCCTCGTTCGGCAGGCTTTTATCTTGAAGATTTTGAGATTTTGTACGGCGATTCTGTGGATGTAGAGTATATCCCAATCACGCGGGATACTTGCAGTGATTATAAGAATGACCCCAATTCTTCAGTTGTGAGTCAAATTAGTGATCGCAACGCCTTTATTTTTACGGGTGGGGATCAGTCTTTTATTACTGACTGCTTCTTCAATGAAGATGCAGCGACTCAGACTCGTACTGATACTGCGTTGATTGAGTCGTTGCGACAACAGTTCGATAAGGGTGCAGTGATTGCGGGTACTAGTGCTGGAACGGCTGTGCAGCCTAGCGAACCAATGGTGACAAACGGAGAAAGCTACGAGGGATTGCGGGACGGTCCAGTCAGTTTTGTAGGCAGTCCACCGTTCGATAATACGCTGTACTATAACCCGTTGGGAGGGTTGGGCTTCTTTGAATATGGTTTGTTAGATAGCCACTTTAGCGAACGTGGAAGACAGGGACGGATCATTCGTCTAGCATCTGATTTGGGTGTTAACAAAGCCTATGGTGTAGATGAGAACACCGCTCTGGTCGTAACTGATGCGGGAACTGAAGCAGTCAACTTCTCGGTTTTAGGGCAGGGGGGAGTGTCTATCTTTGACCTATCCGAAGCCAACGTAGGCGAAAAAAATAGTTACTGGACAATCGGTGGAGTTACAGAAGCCTACTTGAATGAGGGTGATCAGTTCAATCCCCTGACGAATGAAGCTGCTTTTGGCAATAAAACGCCGATTACAAACGAGCAATCTGGTGAGGTTCCACCAGAAAGAAATATTTTCAGCTATTTTGATGATGAACTAGGTACCTGGACTGATCCACGAGCCTTCACGGAAACGGCGATCGCCCTGTTTAACAGTACCGAAACTCAAGCCTTTGGTCAGAGTCTTGAGTCTAATCCAACCTATGGTGTAACTCTGACTAAATCTCCTGGGGCAACTGGGTTTTCTGGCACCGATAGCCAGGGAAATGTGCGCTATTCCTTTGAAGATTTGGAAATTGCGATCGCTCCTGTCCCTGAGCCTGGGACACTGTTAGGTTTATTTAGCATTGGCGCACTAGGACTGGGATATCGACTTCAACAAAAGCGTTAGTCATAAGCGTGATTCTTAAAGGGAGGTAGGCTTCGGTCTGCCCCTTTTTTGTTCTCATCATTTACATGACAATGCGGCTGCTCCCCACCAAACACTCACCTGTCACGTTGGTATTATTGAGGAATGATTTGACTCACATGACCTGCTATGATTTGCCAGCGGTTTTGTCGTTGCATCCAGACACGAGTAAAGCGATAAGTTTCTGAGAAAGCTTGACCGTTAAGGACCCCACCAATTTCTGCTTTGAGGGTGACGACGACGCAATCGCTACTGTAAGGATGAAACTGGCGATCGCTAATCTCCAACTTAGTGAACTGGAAGATTCCAGAGCGGTGTGCGTCCAAATCGGATTGCTTGTTACTTACAAAACCAGTGTGCATTGTCCAAACTAGGTCGTCGGCAATCAGCTCATCTAGTACAGCAACATTGCTAGTGAGCATAGCTTGCTGCAATTTTTCTTCCAAATTTTCGATAGTTCTATTGTCCATTGATGGTTGCCCCTTTATGGGTCGAGGAATGTTTAAGTTTTACTGAGATTAACTGCAATAACTTCGCTACTGAGAACAGTAATCTCCATTTTAGGATAGCGATCGCCTTGGCTTGCTCTCATCTCACAGCAAAGGGTGAACTGATTCCTGTATGTTCTGCATTTTTTCCTGTAGTTAGGTTTTCCTAAAGATAAATTGCAGAAGTGAGTAAATTTGATAAACAATAGTACAATTGAACTATTATGTGTGGGATAGCTCTATCACTCTAGGCGATCGCAATTCTTGATTATTCTTTAGCCAAAGGAGCGTACCATGAAGTTGAATTCTTACTTGATGTTTAATGGTCAGTGTGAAGCAGCGTTTAAGTTCTACGAACGGTGCTTAAACGGGAAAATCACAGATATGATGACCTATGCACAGTCTCCAGACCCATCTATGATTGCGCAGATGCCCTCCGAGTGGCGCGATCAAATCATGCATGTTGCACTGATGATAGACGATCAGGAATTAATGGGTTCTGACAATCCACCTGGATATACGGAAGAGCCTAAAGGGTTCTCCGTATCGATTGGGCTGGACAATCCATCGGAAGCAGAGCGCATCTTTCACGCATTGGCAGAAAATGGAGCGATCCGGATGCCGCTCCAACAGACGTTTTGGGCTTACCGTTTTGGAATGTTAGTCGATCAATTTGGCATTCCCTGGATGATTAATTGTGATCAAGCCGCCTGATGCCCGGAGTGATCAAACCGCCTGATGCCCAGATCAAGAAATACTGTAGTTTTTTGAAAGAATAAGGAGATAAAACAATGGAGACTAATACCGCTCAACAGGAGTCAATGATGCATTCTGAACCTCAAAAAGAACATCATTGGCTCCAGAGATTAGTTGGTGAATGGACATATGAAACTGAAGCATCAATGGGTCCAGACCAGCCGCCAGTCAAATGTACGGGAAACGAAAGTGTGCGATCGCTCGGCGAACTTTGGGTTGTGGCAGAAGGATACGGTGAGATGCCCGATGGTGATACCGCAACAACCATGATGACGCTTGGCTATGACTCCCAAAAGCAACAGTATGTAGGTACTTGGGTTGGGTCAATGATGACCTACCTGTGGATATACAAGGGTGAGATGAATACCACTGAAACGATGTTGTCGCTCCACAGCGAGGGTCCTGCAATGTCTGGTGAAGGGAAGATGGCAGAGTATAAGGACGTGATTGAGTTTAAGGGCGATGACCACCGAGTGATGACTTCTCACTTCTTGAAGGACGATGGACAGTGGCAACAGTTCATGACTGTGAACTATCATCGCAAGTAATTTGAACTTCGTCTAATCAGTACTTTGATGAGTTTTCTCGATCACACAATTCTTTGGCAGAGATTGGATCTGCCTGGACACGACATCGGCCGACTCTGGAAATCCACTGCTGGCTGGCAATTATCCGGTACAGCGATCTTCCTGTTCGAGCAGATGCCGTGCCTCCTTGCTTATGAGGTGAGTGTTAATAACAGTTGGCAGACCTGTGCTGCCAGTGTTTCGGGTTTCGTTGGTCAATCAGACGTTGCGCTAGCGATCGCTCCTACTTCGAACGGACATTGGAGTATCAACGGAATAGAGTCCCAGGAAACAGCAGGCTGTATGGACCTTGACCTCGGCTTTACGCCAGCCACTAACTTGATCGCAATCCGTCGCATGGCGTTGAGAGTTGAGGAACAATCACGAGCCCCCGTAGCATGGCTGGACTTTCCAGACTTCAAACTAAAACAACTTGAGCAGTACTACCGTCGTGTCTCAAGCTATGAATATGAGTATGCGGCCTCCGACGTAGACTATGCTGCAACATTAGAAGTTGATCGTTTTGTGGCACGCCTACAAGTGAAAGCCACGGAACCATCAGTACCGGATGACTTCATCTAATTACTAATTCCAAAAATTAGGGATACAGAGGGAAGGGCACCCCGCCGAGGGGTGCCCTTCCCTCTGTATCCTCTTTGTAGAGAAACGGTATAACTCTCCTATCAATTGCATCCGTTACGTGTTGCACGTGTTGCACGTGTTGCAGTAGAATTACCCTAACTCGTAGAATTTACACGTTAGGAAAAAGTACCAAAGTCTTATTAGTGTAAACTTTGTTTAAGTTTCAACATAACCGTATTGCAAGATGGTTTAGGCAGTTCAATTGATTTTCTTGTTGCCCAGCGTACCTTTGCGGAAATACGGTTGAGATTACATTAATCTAGGGCTCAAGGTTCAAAGAATCTTCATACAAATCGCTAGTCTTTGAGGCAGCGAGAGGATATTGTGTTGGGAGTAATGCTCGGCATTTGCATCAAAAGTTGCGCAAAAGTACGAATTGCATCTAACTTCTATATAGGTCAATACCTTTTGTGCAACAAACAGTCTGTTTTGGCTTCTACCTGCTCTGACTATAATGTAGTAACGAACCAGGCTAGAACTGTACTAGTCACCAGAATATTTCAGGTCATCGCCACAGCTTAGGGTGTAAGCTTTTCAGGTTCGAACCTAATGCAGTTAACACTTAGTGTTGCTATCCGCCTAGCTGATTGTGCTTCTATCGCTGCTAATTGTGCTTCTACCTGTAGTCATATTTTTGGGAAAATTGTCCTGCTTAACTTGATGTTGTTTCCCTAGCTGATTGGTTGTCTTGCTGTCAGTTCTACATTAATTGTTCAACCCTTCCCTCGAAGGGCTGTTTTGCTTATCTCAATGGCACAAAGTGACTGTCTACTCAATACATTCCCTGTTGATTCGTCATGGTCATACCGGCAATTTATAACTTTGCGTTTCAAGCGCAAGAGTTGCCCCAGAAACTGAACCACGCAACTCAAGATTTGCTTGAAGGCACGCATACGGGCTATTGGCTTTGTGAATTTCCTGCTGCTCCTAAAAACAGTCAAGTCAATCCGTTATATATTGCTTTACTAGAAGGACGGGTTGTCTTCTCAGGGAAACAACAGTTCTCCTGGCCGAGCTTGCTTGAAACACTGCAGCGTTATATCCCTCGTCTCCGCCACAGCAGCGTCAGGCAAACGATTCTCACTCTAGAGCGGAAACTCACTTCAACGCAGCATAATGCAAAACGCATTATTATTCCCAGGCTGTTGAACGAACTGCGCAAGCTGAGCCTAGTCGAGCAGTCAGAAATTACCCAAGCATTGCGGCTGAAGATATTGTCAGACCTGGACCTGTGTTTGTTTGATTGTCCAGGACAAGCTCAGTTTTTGCCATCCCCTCAGTTACATGTGGAATCTCCAATTCCCGGTTTTGAACTAGAAAGCTTGCTTTCTGATGTTCAAAAGCGACAGGCGTTATGGCGCAAACTCCAGGCTCAAATTCCTTCTATGGAGAGCGTTCCAACTCTCAACACTGAGGCGGTATCCCGCTCAAATTTGTCAATTGAGCAAAAACGACGCTTGGAAAATCTGGTTTTACATGGCAAAACCTTGAATGAGATTGCTGAAACGCTAGCTCAAGATTCATTAGAAATTGCTAAAGGATTTGCCAAACTGGTCAATGAAGGATTAGTTACGCTTGACACATCTGCCGCTGCTATTGTTCCAGAGATTGTCATTGTTGACGATTCTCCAATCATTTTGAATCAGTTTAAGCGTTTGGTTACGACTTGGGGCTATCAGGTCAAGCTCTCTCAAAACCCTGCTACTGCGCTTAAAACAATCCTGTACTCCAACCCGGCAATTATCTTTTTAGATATCAATATGCCGGAAATAACGGGCTTTGATCTGGTTAAGCAAATTCGTCGTCAGCCTAAGTTGGCTTCGGTTCCTTTAGTGATGTTAACGGCTGAGAAAACGCTTTCCAATAACTGGCGAGCACAGTGGGGTGGCTGTAAGTTCTTGTCAAAACCGGTGGTGATGCAGGAGGTACCACGATTTCAGGTTGAGCTTCGAGAATTGTTAGGAGAATTAGCGCCGCTACAAGCCTCAAATCAGGTTGAGACGCATTTAGTCCAGGAGAAGTGATCATGAGATTTCTAATTGTTGATGATAGCGCTGTAGATCGGCATTTCTTAACATCCTTACTTGAGGGAATGGGGCATCAGGTTGAGTCTTGCGAAAGTACGGCAGGGGTGATTGATAAGATTGCGACTGGCAATTACACCGCTGTATTTCTTGACATTGTCATGCCTGAACAGGATGGCTATAAGTTTTTGCGGGAGTTGCGTTCTAACCAGAACACGGCAAAGCAGCATGTCATCTTTTATTCCAGCAAGAAGACTGCTGTGGAAATCAATTATGGAATTAAACGAGCTGGGGCAAATGACTATTTGCCGAAACCCATGACTCGCGAACGTCTCGAACAAACCTTGCAAAAGTTCTAAAGTTTGAGGCCAGATATGATAGACGCTGCGGCAGAGGGTCTTATGCAGGGAGAGACGGAGTTGACAACGTCGCCGTCTCTGCAAGATCGCTATATTCTCACTCAAGTTGGAGATCAACAATTTGCTTTTCCGTCGGTGTGTGTGGCTGAGATTTTGTTGATTGAGCGATCGCAAATCTTAGCGTTGCCCTTTTACGATGCGGCCATTCTGGGAGTGGTTCATAATCATGGACGGATTGTGCCGCTGGTTGAAATTCAGCGGTTGTTTAAGAAAACATCCGGATTAATGCGAGAAACCGTGAATGTGGTGCAGCTAAGCCAGGAGACTGAACATCTGGCAGGTATTGGGATTGTAGTTGATCAAATTTTGGATAACCGTTCGCCTGGGCAACTTCCCGATGAAGTATTGGGTGTTGCTGCATCTAAGCTTTCTGGAACTGAATCATTGCCTGTTCCGGGATCAATTCAGCTTTTTCGTCCTGAACTGTTGAGCGATCGCCTGTGGACACCCCAATACTGGCATTAAATCCCGAGGAACCAATCGTATTGCTGTAGGAGTGAGTACCACTCACGCTTGGCGAAGACCTGAATGACTAGGGACGTGAACTGTGAGAGTTAGTGATACCGATTTGAATAGATTGCGCGACACATCAATTTCTGTAGGGGCGCACTGCAGTGCGCCCCTACACGCCTCTGCAACGTCCTCAAATTAAATCGGTATGAGTACTGCCTACCCTGCAAAAAATGGTAACGAACTGGACCGTTTTGCTTGAAACCTCATTCACCCTTAAACGAGAAGAACTGTGAAACGTAGACATTTACTTCGTCAATTCACCATTGGCACCGCTACAGCAGGCACTCTAGCTGCGTGCAGCAACCAACCCCAGTTTTTTGGCTCTCAAGTTCAATCAGGTTCTCAGCCCCGAGTTGAGTGGCGAATGGCAACCAGTTGGCCCGAAAACTTGGATATTGTATTTGGGATAGCAAAACTGATTTGCGATCGCGTTAATGAGTTAACGGGTGGAAATTTTCTGATCACGGCCTTTCCTGCTGGTGGAATTGCCCCTCCTTTGGAAATTTTGGATACTATCCAGGCGGGCACTGCCGAATGTGGTCACACGGCTGGCTATTACTACACTTCCAAAAATCCAGCTTTTGCCTTTGCGACCAGTGTGCCGTTTGGGCTAAGTCCTAACCAACATCTAGCCTGGATGTATGGGGCAGGTGGGTTAGACCTGCTGCGGGAAGTGTATGCCGACTACAACGCAATCAACTTTCCCGCAGGCAGTACAGGCAACCAAATGGGAGGTTGGTTTAAGCGAAAAGTAACCACCCTGGCTGACTTGAAGGGGCTAAAAATTCGGATGCCGGGTCTGGGTGGAGAGGTGATGAAGCGTTTAGGGGCAGCCGCCCAAACTCTCCCGCCTGAAGAAATTCCACCTGCTCTTGAGCGAAATGATATTGAGGCAGCAGAGTGGGTTGGCCCGTACGAAGATGAGAAATTAGGACTAAACAAAGTTGCTCCATTCTACTACTACCCAGGATGGCATGAGCCTGGAACCACTTATGAACTGATTGTGAATCGGGGCTCCTGGGATCAGTTGCCCACCGGCTATCAGCAAGCTCTGCAAGCTGCTGCTGCTGAGGCTCAGATTATGATGCTCTCTCAATATGACGCAGCCAATCGCGAGGCATTGCAGCGATTAGTGAGTAGTGGAACGGAGTTGACCCCTTACTCTAGCGAAATTATCAATGGCGCACAAGCCGCAGCCCTGGAGCTATACGAAGGATTTTCTAGCCAGGATGGCGGTTTTCGTAGGATTTATGACAATTGGAAAGGATTCCGCCAGGGAATTTATCAATGGAATCGAATTAACGAACAGAGTCTGGGTGAGTTTATATCTCCTAGTTAGATATCTTTCGCTTTCATGCAACTTAAATAACGTAGGAACCTATCGTTATGCCTGCCCAACATCAGAACGTATCAGATTCCCAACAGAATACTCCTAAAAATACAGCGAATTCAGCCCCATCTGCTCAAACTTCGCCTTCTCCTGGAGGTCCAGCAATGATGGATATCGCTACCTCAAAGTTAAGACAATCGATTAGAAGATCGGGTCTGAATCTCTCGAAAGACTACCTGTTAGGTAGGGGGTTGAGCATTGGTGTTAAAGCGACTATTTTGGCAACTGTGTTTGGTGTGCTGCCTGTATCGATGGTGGGTTGGTATGCCTATCGTTCTGGAGACAGTGCGATTACTCAACAGATTGCTGAAGAAAAGTTGCTTGAGGCAAATCAGCTTTCTGACCAGGTGAGTCGCTTCCTGGAAGAACGATTGGCTAACATCAAAACGGTCGCCACGATCGCCCATCACCTCATTGAAGATGAGGGAGTGGGTAATCTTAGTGCCACTTCTCCACAGCGGGCCGTGCTGGAGCAAGCTGCATCAGAGGAATTTACTACATTTGTTCAAGACTATCGAACCTACTCAAGTATTGCTTTATACGATCTCCAGGGTGAGGTGATTGCCCAATCTCAAGGTTCTGCGCGTGAACTGAATCAGAAAGATGCGGCTTACTTTCAGCAAGTTCTCAGCACAGAACAAGCCGTTGTGAGTGAACCGAGTACAACGACGGGTGTAGATGGCACGGAAAGGCTCTCCATTTATGTAGCGGCTCCGGTCGCAGATGAGTCTGGAAGAACAATCGCGGTCGTTGCAGCCAGGATTCCGGTAGAGTATGTGGGAAACGCAGTTCTCAGAACAGCGAGCTTGCGCGAGGGAACAACCTACCGACTGGTGGATAGTTCAGGCAATGTGTTCCAAGACTTACCCGATACTGACAGTAATGCACTAGGTGGGGCGATCGCTGAGGCGGTGCCCCTTTTCCCTGAAGTGAGTGCCGAAAAACGGCAGCAAGCCTGGTTAGCAGAGTCCGCAACGGGTGAACAGCTAAATGCCTATGCCCCCATCAGAACGGCTGCAAACCTGGATTGGAGCGTTGTCACCTCAGTTGAATCTAATGTTGCTTTTGTGCCTCAGGGGCAGTTGTTGCGAGCGATCGCCCTGGGTACAGTCCTAACTGCTCTCGTCGCGGCTGCGTTGGGTGCGTTTTTAGCAAAACGGGCCACTGACCCAATTCAGCGAGTCACCAAAACGGTTGAAAAGCTGGGACAAGGTGAGTTAGAAGCCCGAATCCCAGTGCGGGGTAGTGATGAGTTTGCAATTCTGGGTGCCAACGTCAACCAGATGGCGGCCCAGATTCAAAACCTGCTGCAAACCTTGCGCCAAAACTCGGAGCAGTTGAGCCATCAAAACGATATGTTGGCAAGTCTGGCTCAAAATGAAGCGCTGATTCAAGGAGATGCTCAAGAGGTGGCTAAAGCCTTTACTGAGACGATCGCCCAAACCATCCAGGTGGATTGCGTCAGCATTTGGGTGTATACGAGCGATCGCACTGGACTCACCTGTCTGGATCAGTATGACCATTCCACCAAACAGCATAAAGATGCAGATATCTTGACCGCGATTCATGCAAAGGAGTATTTTCAGGCGATTGATACGGTGATTGCCACCACAAATGCTATTGCTAACCCTGCAATTTATAACCTCTTTGCAAATGAGAAAATTGCATCTGGTATTCAGTCGGTCTTAAACATTCCAATTCAGATTGGGGGTCAAACGGCTGGCGTGATTCGCTGTGACCGCAACGCTGAGCGGGCATGGCAGGCAGATGAACAAACATTCGTCACCTCAGTCGCAAACCTGGTGTCAATTGCGATAGAAAGTGAGATTTTGCAGCAAGAAGTGAGTCATTTGCTAGACGTTGTATCTGAAGTAGAAGAAGGAGATTTGACCACTCAGGCAAGAGTGAGCGATCGCACCACAGGACTGGTTGCAGATACCTTTAACCGTTTGATTGAGCGCCTCACAGATGTAGTGACTCAGGTGGTTGAGGCGGCTCAGCAGGTTTCAGAAGGAGCCAACCAGCAAAAGGCAATGGCTGAAGTCGTGGCGACCAACACCGAACAGCAGGCACAGGCGGTTACTCAGGTTTTGCAATTGACCGAGCAAGTTGAGCAAATGGCGCAAAGCTCGGCTGAGAAAGCCAGAGCAACTACCACTTCGCTGGAAAGTGTGCGGCTCACTGTGGAACAAGGACAGGGGGCGATCGCTACTTTGACGCAAGGAATTGAGGTCTTGCAAGAAGGTACCAACCGGATCGTGCAACAGATGAAAACGCTAGGCGAATTCGTCGGACTTGCCGACCAGTTTGTGCAGGAACAAAGCCAGATTGCTTCCCTGACTCAAACACTGGCACTCAACGCTTCGCTGGTCGCCGCTCGCGCCTCTGAGCAACGCGACCCCAGACAATTTGCCGTTGTTGCCCGTGAGTTTGATTCGATCGCCAATCAGGTGGGTCGCTTAGCGCAGCAAACCAACGAAGGACTGGTGACACTAGAGCAACGCAGTACCCAAATTCATAGTGTAGTTTCGATCATTGATGCCAACATTCAGAACCTGGGAGGCTTGGTGAGAGGCTTCACTGAAGGGGTTGATCAATCCAGTCAGGTATTTAACAGTGTCCAAGTGGTGACAGAGGAAACTGTAAATGCAGGTGAGGCGGTGACTCAATCCAGCCAGGCAATCGTAAATGCGGCTCAGTCTGCGGCTCAAGTGGTTCGAGACATTGCCGAAATTGCGACCCAAACGGCGGGCTTGTCTCAACGCACCCGCATTCAGTCCGAGAAAATGAATCTGCTGTCTAATCAACTGCTGCAAAGTATTGAATTCTTCCAGTTGCCAACCTTAAAAGGCGACAAAACGGTAATTCAAACACCCGTAGATCTCTCTCAGGCAAAGGTTCCAACCGTGGATATCTCTGCTAACACAACAGACAGGGTTGAAATGCATCTCTCGGCTCAAACTGTTCCTAAGCGATCGCTCTAAACAGTTTCAAGCAGGTTTCATGTTGGTCTAAACAGGACAGGGTGTGCGGTTTGAAGTGTTTTGTATCGATTTTTCGGCAACTTTCATATTCCTGAACTTTATTCAGATCGTTTATGTCATTCACACCCCACACTCCCCGACCTTCCACCCCTAACTCTGCTAGTGGAATGAGTTTTCTCAGAGCGATCAATCAGCTTCCACTCATTCAACGGTTTCGCCTCAACTCGATTGGCACCAAGTTGTTTATCTCAGTTGTGGGAGGCGCTTTGGTAGGAGTGGGTGGCATTACTTTTCTGTTTGGCGAAATCGTTAAATACCAGGCAGAAGCACAAATCCAACAAGCTGTGAGTGATAAAGTACAGCTCTTGGATGGTCGTTTGGAACAAGCCGAGCTCTTTGCAGAGAGCCTGAGAACCAGCATCCTGGCGCTGCATCTTCGCAATACCAACTCAGCCGAAACCTATCGGCAGCTGCTATTTGAATTGTTTAAAGACCGCCCCAGTTTTGTTAGGGGCTTAGGCGTTGGTCAAAGTCAAAATGGTATTTTGCCTCAGCAACAGTGGTTTTCTGCCTACTACTATCTTGATTCGGGTGAACCAGATGCGGCTGGAACGTTATTGTCTCCGCCTTACAATGACGTTCGTTATGTAGACGGAACTCAAGCCAATAGCTTTTATCCTGAAAGCGATCGCTATCGCACCTTTTTTGTCCCTCAAGAGGACGTTTGGTCATCCCCTGCCTTAGAAGAGCAACACAAGACCACCTACTATGCTCAGATTCTAAAAGATGGTGCAGGTTGGTTGGGAACAGTGTTTGTCGAACTAGACCCCACTGCATTCAATGATGTAATCGAGGCACCCGTAACGCAAGGAGCCGGATATACAGCTCTGCTGACCAGAACCGGGCAGGTGATTGCCAATCCATCTGCTGCCACTGAGGCAGACCCGGTAGCCACCTATCAATCAGTTCCGGGGCTAGAACCTGTTTGGTCAGAGATGACAGGTCAAGCCGGAATTTTAGAAGGTGAGAAGGGGTACTGGGCCTACGAACAGATTCCCGAAAGAGAGTGGATTGCAGTTGCCTTTGTGCCCTATGAAGCAGTGTTTGACCGGGTCGCACTCATTACAGTGGGTGGAACGCTTGCCGTCGGGTTGGCTTTAGCACTGGTGGTGGCTCTGTCGGTGCGATCGCTCAATCACCGCCTGCGGCCCATGTTAGCTGAGTGTCATCGGATAGCTGGTACGGATACAGAAAAGATGGCCCTAGAGCAGCAAGACGAAGTAGAACAAATCTCCACTGCTTTCTTCAAAGCCCTAGAGCAGCTCAAACTTGATCAGGAACAAATTCAGCAAGATCTGGTTAATCGCGTCCAAACCGAAGAACAATTAAAGCAGATGGCGATCGCCGAGCAAGCCAATCAAATGCTGCAAACCGAAGTTGAGCAGCTTTTAAGAATGGTTGCGGCGATCGAATCAGGTGACTTGACGGTAGAAGCCCGCAGCAGCACTGGAGTGACTGGCTCAATCGCAAATACCCTAAATCGCCTGGTCGAGCGGTTAGGACACGTCATCGCGATTGTCCTGGGCACCACCGAATATGTTGCTCAAGGGGCAAACCAGTTAGAAAAATCGGCAGTCTCTGTTTCAAATAACGCTGAACAGCAAACAGAGTCCATCATCCAGGTGCAAAACCTGATCGAGACGGTGGATGACCTATCTCAAGAGGCTGCACAACAAATAACTGCTACTAGTGAAGCAGTTCAGTTAACTCAAGCCGCAACGCTCCAAGGACAGCAAGAAATCACCACTATTTCTGAAGGAATGAGTAGCCTTCAGCAAAACACAAACCAGATCACCAAACGGGTCGAAATGCTCACCAGTTATGTGGAACTGGCGGCCCAATTTGCCAAGGACCAAAAACGAATTGCCTCCATGACTCGGATTTTGGCGGTAAATGCGTCTATGTTGGCAAACCGGGCCGCAATGCAACAAGATCCACAACAGTTTGCCAGCATTACCCGTGAGTTTGAAACGGTTGCGGCTCAGGTAGACGACCTCGCATCTCAAACCAACCAAAGTTTGATTTTGCTGCAACAGAGAACCGACCAAATTCAAACTACGGTATCTGGATTGGACTATGACGTTCAAGAAATTAGTCAGCAGGTGAGTGACTTTACCGTTGGAGTAGACCAGTCTTTGCAGGTATTTAACACGATTCAAACGGCGAGTGAGCAAGTCGATCAAACTTGGCAACAGATGGTGCAGTCCAGTCAGGCGATCGCCACTGCCGTGCAAACTGCTTTGCAGTCTATTCGTACTATTGCAGCGATCGCCGTTGAAACATCCGAGCAGGCAAGTTTGACCAAGGCACAGACCCAACAAATAGAGCAATTAGCTCAAATGTTGCTCCAGACGGTTGACTTCTTTAAGTTGCCTCCTAGCACTATCCCCAACTCATCTCATGCACCTGCATTTCCTACCTTTCACAGCCAAACTCGCCAAAACGGGCACTCTGCTTTAGAGGAGACTCATCCGAGTACTGTGAATGTTGCAGTGAGTCAGCCTGATGTGGGTCAACTGATGAACTGATTGGTATTGCCTCGATTCAACCCATGAATTTTGTTCAAGGACGCTCACAAATTAGTCATCATGTCGATTTCAGACGTTGATCCTTTAAAAGATTCAGAAGCACTCGCCGAAGCCCAGTTGCAGCAAGAGCTACTCACCCTATTTATCGTCGATACGCAAGACTGTCTGCAACGCTATAACCAAATTACTAAGCGGCTCCATGCCGAGTCCTGGACGAGTGATATTCGGGAACTTTACCGGTGTATTCACACGATCAAAGGAGGTGCGGTCACGGTCACGGCTGAAGCGATTCTAAAGCTCGCAACTGTGGTAGAAGATTTGCTGTCCGACCTCCGCTACCTCGAACTGGCTCCTCCCTTGACAGACGGCTACCTGCAGCAAACATTACTAGAAACAGGTGAACTGTTAGCCAGCGCCTTAGATTTACCCACTTCAGATGAGTCTGCTGTTGCTCAAATTGCGCCGATTTTAACTCGGGTTCAATTCCTGCATGGAGAGGTGCGGGAGCGATATCTACCCACCTGGAATGAGCAAAAACAACTGCATCAGGAGTTTGCCGATCAGGGATTTGACATGATTGTGCTGGACCTGGAGATTGCGCTGGAACAAGCCCCAGCCCAAGGTTCTGTACTGGAAATGACACGTACCCTGGCGCAGCAAACGCTGACTCAACTTCACCAGGTAGGGCAAGATTTGCAGTTTGCGGTGGGGTGGTTTCAACTGCTTGATCAGGCTCAGCAACTGTTTGAGCGTCCAGAAAACTCAATTTGGCGATCGCAATGGTTGCGTCTCTTTCACGTCTTAAAAACTTGTGCCAAACAAAGTGGTGCTCCGGTCGCTTTTGAGCTGAACTGGACAGAAGTACCTGAAGAAGACTGGACAGCAAACAGAGAAGTGAATTCAGATGTAACTTTAGAATATGCTCCTGTACAACATCAGTTTGACTCACTCAATTTACTGGATAGTGAGTTGATCAGCGAGTTAGACGATACATCAGAAGTCTTTTCAGAAAACCTTTTAGATAGTTCTTCAGATGATGCATTGCTTGATTTCAGTCAACCCCTCTCCTTCCTGGATGAGCCAGAGCAATCCGACGACCTGACTGATACCAGCCTCTTCCTAGATGATGCGAATCTTGCCGAAGGGCTGGTCCTCGAAGAAGATTCCCTCGATTTTCTCAGTCCTGCGTCTGACCAACCCGACCTAACGACAACAGCAGAAGTTGGATTCTTAGATAGGTTTGGAGATGAGTCTAACCTGTTAGATTTTAAGGTTGATTCAGGCTCAGATGATCTGGACTGGGCAGCAGATTGGAGCGATCGCCCCTCTGATGCAGCCTCCGACCAGCTTGAGCAGGTTGACATCACGGTTGACCTGACACAAGTGGAGGATTTACCAGAGTCGCCGAATCAATCTACTGACTCCATTGCTCCAGATTCAGCACAAGCGCAAAACCTTTCAGGTGCTCAAGCTCCGTCTGCTGCTTCTCCCCGGCATATCTTTCAAGCTCCGTCCGATCGCTCTAACGACCTTGCAGATAAAATTCAGATTCCTGTTCCTCTAGAAAAACTAGATCAATCAGCTCAATATTTAATAGAAACCTTACTTACGGCTCGTACAGCCCGTGGATTTTATCAAACGCTAAAAACTCAAATCAATCAGCTAGTGGCTTTGGCTCAGGAAGGTGCCCAACATATCACTTATCTTCGCCAAATTCAGGATGACTATGCCCTTTTAGATAACCTGAGACGCAATACTCAAGGTCCGACGCCCGAACGCTATCGGCAGGGTTACACAACCATTAACCGACTGCTAGAAACAAACTTAAGGCTATCTGAATTAGGCAGAGAAACAGAACGGGTGATTCGCCAGACGGCTGAGAGTTTGCAGAACTTAGATAGCAACCTGCTCAAGCTTCAAGATACGGTTGAAGATAGTCGCCTGGTGCCATTCGAAAATCTCAGCTTCCGGGCGAGAGCAGTCCTTCGAGATCTGACAACTCGCTACGGCAAACCCGCGCAACTGGTCGTACAAGGAGAGCAGATTGAACTGGATGTCAGCACTGCCCGAAACTTGGAGCCAGCTCTGCTGCACCTGATTCGCAATGCCTATGCTCACGGATTAGAGCCTGTCGATCAACGCCTCACTCAAGGTAAGCCTGAGCAAGGTACGATTTCTCTGTCCCTTCAACGACGTGGCAACACGTTTCAACTGTCTCTGCAAGATGATGGTCGCGGCATTGATGCAGAGGTAATCCAGACCAGGGCTGAGGCATTAGGCTTACCCCTAACCCAGGCTCAAACCCCAGTTGAGCTACTATCTGTGATTTGTCAGTCAGGATTTAGCTCTGAGACTCGCGCGAATATCACGGCTGGGCGTGGAGTGGGTATGGATGTGGTTTCGGCTCAGATTGCTCGAATTGGCGGAAAGTTAAATCTTGACACTACGCTAGGAGTTGGCACAACCTTTCACCTTCAGTTTCCGGTGCCTCATCTGTTGGTTCCCTGTCTCCTGCTTCAGGCGGGCGATCGCATTTTCGCAATTCCTACAGAATCGATCAGGACGACTGCTCTACTCGATTCCTTAAACATCACTTTCCTGAAAGAAACAAATTCCGTTTACTCTCGCGTGGTTGAGAGTGAAACCGAAGCAATTCCTGCACTAGATCTACTGGAATACTGGCGACCTCAGACTCACGCCCGCCCATTACCTGACACAGCAGTTTGTCTCCACATTCGTCCTCAAGACAGCTTGCAAGGCATCTGGCTGATTGCTGATGAGCTTTTAGAACAAGCCGACTTACTGATCAATCCACTCCCCAGTCCTCTTGTTGGACCCGACGGTTTAATGGGAGTCAGCTTGCAAACCAATGGCACCCTGATTCCTGTTTTAGAAGCAACTGCTTTACTAGAACAACTTTTAACGGCTCCAGCCAAACTCCCCCAACCTACCGAAGTTCCGCCTTCTGAACCTGATGTTCCAGACCCAGAAGAGACAACGCCAACCATTCTCATCGTTGATGATGCGGCACTGATTCGACGAAGGCTTGAGATTAGCCTGCACGCCTATAGCTATTCCACTCATACCTGTGTGGATGGACTGGAAGCCTGGAACTGGCTGCAAAAACATACTCCTACTCTGATCATCACAGACATTGAAATGCCAAACATGGATGGTTTCACGCTAACCGATCGGTGCCGACAAGCAAAAGTCACAGCTCCTATTCTGGTAATCTCTTCGCGATTGTCTGAGGAATGGTTCACCGAAGCAAAACGTTTAGGAGCAACGGACTATCTGACAAAAGGCTTTTCTACCTTGGAACTGATCAACAAAGTCAAGTTTTTGTTGGATGCGGCGATGGTATCCACCCACTAGCCCAGAAGCTTTCCAGGCTGAATGAATTTTCTGCTACCTGAGCAGAAAATTCGCATCTTGAGAGACTTTGTAAAGATTTGAACTCAACTTCAATAAAGTTACGGGTGAGATACAAATCAAAGTGTAAAAAAAAATGTGTTGCACGTACGACAGAATGTACACTCGTCTGTTGAGGTTCAGCTCACACAACGCTGTTTGCTTGATGAAATTAGAAGGAAGCCCACAAATCGCCACATTGAATAAGACACAATAGATATAAGCACAATAGATGCGTCCAAAAATACTAAAATCTATTTTATGTTTTGGTGTTTTCATAGCTACTTGGTGAAGCAACTCCAGTCGTCAATTCACAGAAAAATTTAAGGTTCTAAATTTGAACTTAAAGGGATACTTGTCTGTCGCTGTAGTTTGACTGGTCTACATATTTAAGGCGATCGCATTGTTCTTATCCCTAACCTCAAAGAAATACCATTTGGTTTAGTTGCAGATGATACCAAGTCAGCTAACAGAAGAATTACAAAAATTAGGTCGAGATGAGAGTGACGGTGAGCTACTTTTAAACAGTCGTAAAGATATCTGGTGCCTTCATATCTTTCACGGTAAATTGCTTTATGCAACTAATGAATATCATCGTGCAAGACGGTGGGATAGAGCCTTAAGACAGCATTGTCCTAAATGGAATTGGGGAGCAGATTTTGCTCAATTAATGGATCATCAGCATTGGGAATATCAACTCCTTGACTTAGGCATTAACCATAAGCGACTGAGCTTAATTCAAGCGAAGCTGATAGTTCGCAGCATTATCCAGGAATGTTTATTTGAACTGAGCAATCAGACAGACTTTAAAGAGACTTGGAAAACTTGCTCAAGAGATGTGTCACCGCTCTGTAATCTCATTGCTCTGTCTTCTCCTGAAACGTATACGATCTTCAACAAAGTCGCAAAGATGCAGGAGAAATGGCACACGGCTGGATTAGGTTATCTGAGCCCAACCCTTGCCCCAACCCTCAAGCAAGAATCTAACCTGCAAGCGACTGCTCCTAACGTAAAACAGGAAATAGATCCTCAAGCGCTGCCAATTTCGGATAAATACCTTAACGCTAACTTCACCCTGTGGGACATTGCCTTTCTGGTAGATAAATCGGTGATTGAGGTGACCCTTTCCCTCATCTCTCTTGTAGAGAAAGGAGTTTTACAATTTCAAAGAGTACCCGACCTACCCCTCTCAGCGTTTGTTCAACCCCTTGCTGGCGTTTCTGTCCAACGGGCTTCAACAGCACAGCCATCCTCAGCACAGTTAGCTCAGTTCAACCAGAAACAGCCGTTAATCGCTTGTATTGATGACAGTCCTGTATTAACTCATACGTTAAGGAAAATTCTCGCATCAGCAGGCTATCAGGTATTAAGTATTCCAGAACCGATGCGAGGATTTTCTCAACTCATTGAGCATAAGCCTGATCTGATTTTGCTAGATTTACTGCTGCCCAACGCAGATGGCTACAGTATCTGCAAGTTTTTACGAGATACTCCTGCATTTAAGGAGACACCCATTGTGATCCTAACCGCTAAAAGTGGTTCGATTGATCGAACTCGCGCTCAACTAGCCGGGGCAACTGAATTTTTGACTAAACCTCCTCGGGCTGAAGAACTACTGCAAATTGTACGAAAGTATCTCTAGATGAGTAGAGCGGAGGATGGAAGCAAAGCTAGAAGCAGCGAAGGCTTGAGTGACTTTTGCATGAGGGATCGCAGAAAGGAAGTCTTTGATTCAAGCAGAGGATAGATGGAGGGCGATCGCTTCCAGAGGACTACTGTATGCCATGCAATTGAGAATTGCTATAGCCCTCTTTCATCACTTTTGGAGAAGAGAATTTTCTCAGTCTCTCTCGTTCCTAGCTTTTAGCCAGGAATGCAGTTCTAGAGGCTCTGCGTCCGCTTCGTTGTAAATGGAAGCAGAGCCTCCGAAGTGGCATTTCCAGGCTTTGCCTGGAAACAGACGCTTGTAGGCTTTTTGTACTGTGAAAGTGATAGAAGAGAGATAGAAATTGGTACAAGGCTCTTCAACGTATGCCGTAGCAATAATCACTAATTACTGCTACGACACAATCTCATGACCCGGCAATTAAATAGCTTCGTCAATGATTAATCCGCTGTTAAAGAAAATCCTTTCCATATCTAGAATAGTCATTGCTCTCTCATGATAAGAAGCAATTCCCTGGAGGTATTTCTTATTGAGGTTAATGGAGTCACTCACGTTGGGACCCTTCATGACTTCTCGTTGATCCAGGAGAAACATCGTATCGCCAATCTCTTTGACCATTACCCCAACGACCACATTTCTGACCTCGATCACCATCGTTTTAGAACCCTCAATTGCTTTGACTGAACGCTTAGCGGGGTCTAAGAATTCATGCAAATCAATCAGAGTTAGAATCTCACCGCGCAAGTTCATGTTGCCAACGATGTAGCTTGGGCAACAAGGAACAGGCGTTACCTTGCGAACATCTACAAATTCACGCACGACTTCTACATCAATGCCAAAAAAATCATCACCTAAAGCAACCACGACAAGAGGCTTTAGGTCTTTTGAGTCTTGCGGTTGAACTGAAACTTTTAAGTTGTTGGCTCGCTTTCGGAAAATTTCCCTTTCCTGGGGCGTTGCATTGGGAAATAGGGTTGTTTGTCGTGCTAGTGGTGCCTCATATCCATTATCTTGCGGTTGATCTGCGTGCAGGTTGGTCTGAAATTCTGCTGGAAAATCTTTTGTAGATAGCAATTCTTGAATTTCTGCGTACCAGAGCCAGTTGCCTGGATTGCTCAAGATAATGATGTTTTCGTCACTAATAATTCCAGCAATGATTTTTTTCCGCTCAACGTCTGTCCATTCCTGATCATGAAAAATTTCAGTGTTGATTTCTTGAGCAGGTATAGTTCTGATGTCGTCAATTTGATTCACAATGATGCCAACACGCAAGTCTTCCCACTTTAAGATTACTAAGCTATCCGTCAATCGATACTTGAGTGGAGAATGACCTAGCGTCAGGTTCAGATCCATGACCGGCACGGACTCCCCTTGAAAATCGATGATACCAACAATATCGCGAGAAGCTTTTTGAGTGGGAGTGATGTCGGGTAGAGCAAAGACTTCTTCGACATACATTGTATCGATGCCGCAGCGCTGTTGATTAACGCTAAAGGTAAAGTAAGACTGTTGGCTCATGATAGTTCCTGGTCAAGACTTTTGAGTTCTGTTTCTAGCTGTAGAATCAGTTCGGCAGCAGTTAAGTTTCCTAATTTTTGAATGGTCGTATCGGGCGGAAGCTGTCTGAGCAAGTTGAGTGCAATTTGCTGCATTCTGATGCTTCTTCCAACGTGAGGATTGTCACCCAGGTCATCATCGGTATCAGAGGATAAATTTTCTGCATAATAGCTCTGCTGTTCATCTAGTGTTGATGAAAGGGATGCAGTCGTTGAATCGTTTGCTGTACGCTGATAAATAAGTGATTCTGTAAATACTTTAATTTGGAATGGATTGAGATTTTGATTGGAGAGTTCGGCGTGCCCGGTCAGCAAATATCCAAGAGGTTTAAGAGTGCGGTGGAACTTGCTTATAACTTTGGCGATCGCCGCTCTTTCAAAATAAATAAAAACATTACGACAAATAATTAAATCCATATCCCTCAATTCAGAATCCTGTTGAGGAAACTCGTCTTTGATCAGATTTAGAATCTGAAAACTCACCATCTCTTTGATGCTTTGATCAAGCTTATAGCGATCATGAATGAGTTGAAAATATTGCTGCTTAACGTCGGGGTCAACATTTCTAAACGACCACGGGCTGTAAATTGCTTTTTTTGCTTTCTCTAAAGCGAGCTGATTAATATCTACACCTAAAATCAGTAAATTCCATTGCTCTAAGTCAGGAATAAGCTCTTTTAACAGGATGGCAATTGAGTAAGGTTCTTCTCCTGAAGAGCATCCCGCACTACAGATGCGAATCGTTTTACTGTCTTGATTTTGCTGAATCAGTTCAGGCAGAATTTGGTTCCGTAAAAGCGAAAACTGTTCTGTGTCACGAAAAAAATAACTTTCACCATTGGTCAACAGTGTAACCAGATCTAGCCATTCCTGATGGCCATCGGCATTAGAAGACTCTAATAGCTGATAGTATGCCGTTGATGAATCTAATTTAAGCGCCTTCATCCTTGAAGAAATTTTTGTGCTTAAACTTGCCTGATCTCTTGCTCTAATTTCTATGCCAGTGTGCTTGGCAATGAGCCGAACAAATGCTTCTCTTCGCTCTGCGCTCAAAGGTTCTGTTGGTGACACGTTTAGTTTCCTAACACTCCTCATTAAAATCTTGCAAACTTGATCCAACGGCATTTATCGATTTACAGTATTTTGTGATTTGCTATTGTTAGTCTCTACGACTAGCTAGATAAGAAGAATTAGTGTGTAGTAAGGATAATAATGTCGGGGCGATCGCCTGAATCGGCAAAACCTGTTTTGCGGCTCCCAGGCTAATTGCTTCTTTAGGCATTCCAAATACAACGGAAGTCGCCTCATCTTGAGCGATCGTAAAACCGCCTGCTTCGGCGATCGCCTGCATCCCATCCGCGCCATCTCTACCCATGCCTGTCAACAAAATTCCTACCGTTGATTTCCCATAAGCCTTGGCAGCAGAAATGAAAGTAACCGTTACTGAAGGACGATGCCCTCCTAAAGGTGAAGCGTCAGAGCAGATAAATCGCCCTCTAGAGTCCAGCTCTAAATGTCGTTGCTCAGGTGGGAAATAAATCTTTCCTGGTTTTGGCAGATCTCCTGGCTGAGCAATTTGAATGGGTAGAGAGCAACTGTTGGCAAGCCAATCAATCAAGCCTTGCAAGAAGCCTAGACAAATGTGTTGGACACAAATGATTGGAAGTGGAAAATCAGACGGTAATTGATTAAACACATCGTGAAGAGCTTGAGGTCCCCCGGTTGATGCTCCTACAACCACAATTTTAGGTTTGTGATAGAAATCTGGCTGAAAGACAGAAACTTTATCTGATTCTAGTTTTTTGGGTTTACTATTAATTTTTCGTTTTCTAGTGAGTACTCTAACTCCAGACAGGATCTGAATTTTGTTGATTAGTTCTTTCCCAAACGCCTGATTGTCAATCGTTAAGCCAGCAAGGGGTTTAGGAAAAATATCAACTGCTCCTGCCTCTAAAAGCTGAAAAACTTGATGGGTATCCTCGTCTTGGACAGAAGCACTGATAACCAATATAGGGCGAGGATAAAGTGCCATCACCTCGGATGTAAAAGTGAGTCCATCCATGCGGGGCATGTGAAGGTCTGTGCAAATCACATCGGGTTGCACCTTCGGAATCATCGCCAAAGCTTCTAGTCCGGATTTGGCTTCTCCTACGACCTCAATGTCAGGAGATGAGCTTAAAATCCGCTTTAAGATAGTGAGAGCAATCTGAGAATCTTCAACCAGCAAAACTCGAATGGGCATTTTAATTAACCAATCTTTCTAAGATTTCTAGAAGCACATCCTGGTTAAACTTCCCTTTGATAACGTAGGCATCAGCACCCGCATCAGCGCCCCTTTTCTTGTCTGCATCTGAATCTAGCGTTGTGACTAGAACAATGGGTAAGTTCTTATATTCCTGCTGTTGACGAATTTTTGCAGTGAGAGATAATCCATCCAGGTTGGGCATCTCTACATCAGATAACACTGCATCAAACGAACGAGTTTGCAGCTTATTGTAGCCATCTAATCCATCAACAGCAATGACCACTTCGTATCCTGCTCTCTCCAGAAGCCGCTTTTCCTGCGTGCGAACTGGAACGGAGTCTTCTACCAGCAAAATAGTCGGTTTTCGTCGAACGGTTTTGGGTTTGAGTGCGATCGCAGGAGTGGTTTGCTCCTTCAACGATTTAATTAAGTCAGGAGCATTCAAAATGGTACAAACTTCTCCTGTTGGCAGAATGGTGGCTCCTGCGACGTGGCGTACCCGCTTCAGTACTTGGCTTTGCGGCTTAATTACAATTTCCTGAGCATCAAACAGACGATTAATGAAAAATCCGGCTCGCTCTTCCCCAACTTTGAGCAAAACGCATTGCTGCAAATTACTTTTTCGTCGATTTGTGGTGGCGGGTGGAGTGTAAGCGTGAGATTCCCACAGTTTCAACATTTCGCTCAAATCTGCGACCGGGATATCTTGTCCATTCCAGCTAATAGTGGCTTTGTCTTCAGTTGTAGAGATCTGACTTTCAGAGATTAAGAGTGTTGTCTCAAGGTATTCAATAGGCAATGCATGAATGAGCCCCTGTACGTCTAGAAGAACGGTATCAATCGTTGTTAAAGTTGTGTTGAGCTGAATTCGGAAGGTGCATCCTTGTCCGGGGTTGGATTCAATTTGAATTTCTCCCTTCAACCGCTCAATGTTGTTTCTGACAACGTCTAAGCCAATACCTCTACCGGAGATTTCTGTAATGAAGCTGCGAGTTGAAAATCCAGGTACAAAGATGAGTGAATGAATCTGACTTGGGGACATTGCTGCCAGTTCTTCTGAGTCATACAATCCGCGCTTAAGGGCAGTTTGTTTAATCCTCTCAAGATCTAACCCACGTCCATCATCTGCAACCTCAATGACGATTTTATTATCAGTTTGGTAACCCTTTAACCAGATTTTGGCAGTAGTGGGTTTGCCCAGGGCTTGCCGTTCACTGCGAGTCTCAATGCCGTGGTCAATAGCGTTGCGAACCAGGTGCATCAAGGAGTCTTTGATTTCTTCAAGAATACTTTTATCAGCGGTGGTGTCACCCCCTTCAATGATTAACTCTACGTCCTTGGATTGCTGTTTGGCTAAATCTCTAATAGTGCGAGGAAGGGGTTGAAACACCGTAGAAAGAGGAAGCAGTCGCAGGGTGCGAATTTTTTCTCTGAGTTCTCCAGAAATTTTGTCGAGTCGAGTACTGCTCTCTTGAGCAGAGATTCTGAGAGAGTTAAGGGTTCTCTCTAGCTGTTCCTGGTAAGCAATGGACTTAGAGGAGGCTTTAGAGGACAATCCCTGGTTTCTGCTACTGCTTCTCCAATCCCTCCAAAGGTTAGACATCTCCTCAATCGCCGTAGCGATTTGACCGATGCTGGTTTTGGTAACGGTGAGTTCTTCAGCTTGGGTCATTAAAGCATCGAGATCACGAGTTGGAACGCGAATAGTGTCGATGCGGTAGAGTTCGTTAATTTCAGAGGAAGGAGAGAGGAGAGTTTGCTCGGCAGGGGTTTGAGTGGGGGCAACTGTTTCTAGAGCAAGTACCTGAGTGTCTGGAGCCGGTGATGTTTCGACCAGGTTGTTGAGGACTTGGGCTGTATCAACTTGGCTGATTTGTCCGGTTACTGCTTCATGAACCAGTTTGCCGATCGCATCTAACCCTTGATAAAGGCGATCGCTCACTTCTACCGTTAGGGCAATGCGTTTGTGCTTAAATCCTCCTAAAACTTCTTCAATTTGGTGAATTAGGGTTTCTACAGGGTCTACACCAACGCTTCTGGAGTCTCCCTTAAGGCTGTGGGCTTCTCGCAATAACTGCTCTAGCGTTGCTTCATCTTCGGGATGCTTTTCGAGTCGCAGCAAGCCTGCCTCGATCCGCTGTAACCGCTCTCGGCAAGCAATCTTATAAATTTCTCGAAGTTCGTCATCCTCGATAAAGGTTGCAGCGCGTGGAGCGGTTAAATCTGCTGTTTCAATCGTGATTTCAGTAGCTTCTGCTTCAGCCGTTTCTAATATGACTTCTGCTTCTGATAAGGCTGATGCTTCGTCAAGGGGTAATAACAGAAGCTCAATCTCTTGCAGCACATCCACTTCACTAGGTTGACCGGTAACTGTTTCTTGAACTAGTTTATGAATCGACTCTAGTTCTTGATACAGGCGATCGCTGACATTAAGGAAGGCAATCCTTCCTAACTGGACAGCCTTGAGAATTTCTTCTACATGATGAGTTAGCGTTTCTACCGCATCCGCCCCAACTCCTCTAGAGTCACCTTTAAGGCTATGGGTTTCCTGCTGCAGTGCTTCGAGGGTTGCCTGATCAGTAGGGTGCTGTTCCAGGTATCGCAATCCCTCTTTCAGTGTTTGGAGGTGGTGCTGACTGGAAATTTCATAGAGGTGACGTAATTCTTCGTCTTCTATAAAACTTGATAAGACCGGAGAAAGAGAGTCCGGTGGAAACTCTTCTGGATGATCAACGACCTGCACCAATTGATCCAAAATTTGAATGACATCGGTAGTGTTGGGTTGTCCTGTTACAGCTTCGTGGACGAGTTGTCCGATCGCCTCTAGCCCTTGACGAATGCGATCGCTCACTTCAATGTTGAGGGCGCACCGATGGGCTTGAATGTTCTTGAGAATCCCTTCGATTTGTTGGATCAATACCTCAATATCTTCAACACCGACACTCCTAGAGTCCCCTTTAAGCCCGTGAGCTTCGCGACGCATTTCTTCAAGGGTCGTAGCATCATTGGGGTGTTGTTGAAGATACAGCAGTCCTGCTTGGAGTTTCTGTAATCGATCTTGACTAGAAAAATCATACAAATTTCGCAGCTCTTCATCGTCAATAAAACTCGACAGAGCCGCAGAGTTAACCGGATTTTCTATAGCAGGACCAAAAGGTTGTAGGGTTTTCAATTCTTGATGAGCTGCCATTAGCAGTTCAACGATGTGGGGAATGTCTACTTCGCTCTGCTGCCCCGTTACCGCTTCGTGAACCAGCATATTGACTGCATGGAGCCCTTGCTGAAGGCGATCGCTCACCATCGCAGTTAAAGCAACTCGTTTCGTCTGAACGGTTTTTAGAATTGCTTCAACCTGTTGAATGATCGCTTCAACCGTTTCTACACCTACACTTCTTGAGTCACCTTTGAGGCTGTGAGCATCGCGCCGTAGCTCTTCTAAAACAGCTTCATCCTCTGGATGTTCTTGCAAGTGTAGAAAACCCGCTTCTAGCCTCCGCAGCCGCTCCTGGCTGGAGAGTTCGTACAGATCCCGCAGCTCTTCATCATCTATTTTCATAGTTCATCATTGCTCATGCCATTGGCGATCGAAGGGATGATGCCCCCTGATTTAGAACTGTCCCTATCGAATTTTTGGGAAAGCAGGAATCTTGCTGAACTACCTGCTGCAACTTCAAACTAGTGGATTCAATTAGCTACTACCGATTACTAACGATTAACTAGACTCCCTAAATCAATCGCTTGAGATTGAGAGCGGTTTCATTCAATTGCTGAGTTCCTACCTTAGCTTGCGTGATACCGCTAGCAGTTTCTTTTGCCCCTTGATTGATCGTTTCCATTGCCTGAACAATCTGCTGGATGCCATCCAGCTGTTGCTTCAGATTAAGTGAGATCTGTTGGTTATTGAGAACCACCCGGTTAACTGCATCTGCTGCTCCAGCAAAGGCTTGCTCCGTTCTTCTTGCAATGTCTACGCCCGTAGAAACCGTTTTTGTGCCTTCCTCAGTCACCATGACAGTTGAGCTAATTGCATTCTGAATCTGAGACACCAGTTCGTTAATCTTGTCGGCAGATCTTTGGCTTTGGTCTGCCAACTTACGAATCTCGTTAGCAACGACAGTAAACCCTTTACCATGTTCGCCCGCTCGAACGGCCTCAACTGAAGAGTTAAGCGCCAGCATGTTGGTTTGGCTAGCAATATCAGACACCAGTTGAGAGATACTGCCAATTTGTTGGGCTTGCTCACTCAACTGCAACATTTGTTCGGCGATCGTTCCAACCTTTTTCTCCAGCATAAACATGCCTTCTAGGTTCTCTCCCACTGCCAGATTGCCCCCCTCTGTTAGCTCAAGTGCCCGTTTTGCTGCTGCTGCTGCTGCCTTGGCTTGTTCAGCCGACTGACGGAAGGATGCCTCTAACTCGTCCATCGTGGTAGTGGTTTCATTTACCGAAGCAGCTTGCTGGTGAGCAATTTGCTCCTGCTCCTCAACCGTCGTGGCAATCTCATTGGAAGAAGTCGTAATGTAGCCAATAGATTTCTGAAGTGCCCGACTAATTCCTGCCGTAATTAATCCACCCGAAACTATGGTTAACGCCGAAGCTGAGAGAGTACCAGCTACCGCTATCAGGAGCAAAGCATTTCCAGCAGCTTCCGCTTGACGCTTTTTTTCATTCAGAAGAGTCAGTTGTTCTTGCAAAATTGCATCTGTTGTTGAGTCTAAAGTAGACACTCTCAAGTTTTCTACGAGCTGAGTTGCTTGCTCAACTTGACCTGCTCTCACCAGAGAGAGCACGTCTTCCCCAACCGCTGCAAAGCTTTCGCCATCTGCTAATACAGCCTGCATTTTCTCTTTATCCTCGGGGTTTTCTAACACATCAAGGATTCCTATAGATGCTTGCTGATAGCGCTGAAATCCATCTTGATAAGCAGCTTGATAAGAATCAATTTGCTCAGGATTAACAATCGCTGCTCTCGTGATCCTAGCCATTCTGCCCAGACCAAGTGCCAATTGAGTGACTTGATTAATTGTGGTGTATGAAGCCTCTAGCTCTTCATTTCGCTTTTCCCGATCCAACGCATTCACGTAGGTAGCTCCACCCAAAATAAATAGCAGAATTAAAGGGGGCATGTATCCTAAGAAGATGCGAGTTCTAACCTTCAGACTATTGAAATTCTTCATCGTTACCCTAAAAATTCCTGCGGCATTGAATTGATTGATCAGTTGTAGTGAGTCGTTGAGCCTAACTGTTAAGTACTAGAGCCGCGCCATTTCTTTCAAAACCAGAACAGCATCGTTGAGTTGTTCTGTATCTGCCTTGGTGTGAACTCTATCTTTTGCTCAGGGATAAACATGCCCAGAAACTCTCTCTAGACCAATCGCTTGAGATTAAGAGCGGTTTCATTCAATTGCTGAGTTCCTACCTTGGCTTGCGTGATACCGCTAGCGGTTTCTTTTGCCCCTTGATTGATCGTTTCCATTGCTTGAACAATCTGCTGGATGCCATCTAACTGTTGCTTCAGATTAAGTGAGATTTGTTGGTTGTTGAGAACCACCTGATTGACTGCATCTGCTGCTCCGGTGAAGGCTTGCTCCGTTCTTCTTGCAATGTCTACGCCCGTAGAAACCGTTTTTGTGCCTTCCTCAGTCACCATCACGGTTGAGTTAATTGCATTCTGAATCTGAGACACCAGTTCGTTAATCTTGTCGGCAGATCTTTGGCTTTGGTCTGCTAACTTACGAATTTCGTTGGCAACGACAGTAAACCCTTTGCCATGTTCGCCTGCTCGAACTGCCTCAACCGAAGAGTTAAGCGCCAGCATGTTGGTTTGGCTAGCAATATCAGATACCAGTTGAGAGATACTGCCGATTTGTTGAGCTTGCTCACTCAGCTGCAACATTTGTTCGGCGATCGTTCCAACCTTCTTCTCCAGCATAAACATGCCTTCTAGGTTCTCTCCCACGGCTTGGTTGCCCCCCTCTGTTAGCTCAAGTGCCCGTTTCGCTGCTGCTGCTGCTGCCTTGGCTTGTTCAGCCGACTGACGGAATGATGCCTCTAACTCGTCCATCGTGGTAGTGGTTTCATTTACCGAAGCAGCTTGCTGGTGAGCAACTCGTTCCTGCTCTTCAACCGTCGTAGCAATCTCATTAGAGGAAGTGGTGATATCCCCAACAGACTGCTGCACTTTGCGGCTAATTCCAGAAGCAATCAAGAAGCCCAGAAATGCGGTAACGGCAGTTGCGACAGCAGCGCTCGCTATCACGACATTAAGTAGGAATTGTCTCGACGCTTCTCCTTCAATTCTTTTCTCTTCTAAAGCGGCAACTTCTTGATCTAAAATTCCCCTGACTGTCGTATCCATCTCATCCAGAATGATTGTAGTGACAAGCTCCTTGGACTCTTCAAATTGTCCCGCTTTTGACAGGGTGATAATTTGACCAGCTACTTCTTGTACTTCCTCAGCCTGCACCAAAACGGTATTCATTTGTTCAACAGTTGCAGGATCATCGAGCAGCGGAATCAGCTCCGCAGAAGCTTCTTGGAATGCCTTCAGTCCCTTCTCATAACCTTCCTGATAGTGAGGCTCATTTGGATCGATCACCTGTCCTCTCAACGCTCTAACCATTCGAGAAATTCCAAGTGCAGTCTGCTGTGCTTGAAAAACCGTGTTTTGAGCAACTTCAATTTCCTCGTTCAGTTTTTCTCTCTCTAAAACATACGAGTATGTCAGCCCGCTCAAGATGAGCAAAATTAGAACAGAGGGAAGATATCCCAAAAAGATACGTGTTCTGAGCTTTAAGTTGCCAAGGGTTGCCATCGTTTACTCCAAAATTTTTTGTGGGAACAACTAATCAGATATGGATAGATGCATTGAGGCAGTCAAGCTCTGAAGCGGATAGAGCTACGCCATTTCCTTTAAAACTGAAGCAGCATGGTTAAGCTGCTCAGTTCCTACTTTGGTTTGAGTTAAACCAGCGGCAGTTTCTTTTGCCCCCTGGTTAATCACTCCCATCGCTTGAACGATCTGCTGAATGCCGTCAAGTTGCTGCTTTAGATTCAGCGGGATTTGCTGATTACTCACAATCACATCGTTTACCGCATTTGCTACACCAGAAAAAGCTTGCATTGTTTCTCTAGCCATTTTCACTCTAGTCTTTACCGTTTCCGCCCTTTCTTCAGTTAGCATCACTGTTGAATTGATCGCATCCTGAATATTAGAAATTAGGGTACTAATCTTTTCGGAGGAGTACTACCAATGCGATCTGTAACTGAACAATGATGTTTTTGACTGACTTGAGAGGAGCTGTAGACATATCTAGAGAACCTGTGAATGGAAGAATGGTGAGAAAATGAATTCTCATGTTTGGCTTTATAGATAAACTGACAAATTACTATCACATTGAATTGCTCGATCTTCTAGTGTGGTAATCCTCTACCTGGAGGATTATGCTACGAGAGTTTTGCTTCAAATTAAACTTGGCTCTGCTCAAGTCGTCTCATCATAACTACGGAAAAATCACCCTAAATCAGGATGCTTTTAGTAGAAATAGTCGTATGGTCGGTCAACAAATTTGTGTAGAAAAAAAGGACAGCAAAAAGCTGCTTTGTAACCTAATCAGCTAACAGTTAAAAAGCTTTAACTTAACCTTTTAACGATTAAGTTGACATAGTAATTGACTGAATTACTTATAGTTTCAGCAGGGAATTGTTGAAGTTTGTACGAGTCTTGCCAAGCTGTAAGAACTAAAGCGTGGACAGGATGCATCCAAAATATGTAGTCTTGCACAAGACGTTATGGGAGGCAAATTGATCCTGAACTATCATCAAAACAGGGGTATTGGATGTATAAAATGCTACAGATAGAAGCTCGCTACTAGATTTTGCAAACTCTTCAGAGACTGATGATGCACCTGTGTCTCATACGTTCTTAGCGTTTTAGAGCGTGCAAGACATGTCATACACCCAGCCCAAATTGTATTGCGACTCTTTCTTCCTCAGCAAGGTCTTCTGGCAATTTTCATCAATCGTTCACACAGCATTGCTAGAAAACCCCTGATTGATAAGGAATGTGGAAGTACTCCCTGGAGGGGCATTTTTGCTAGGCTGAATGTAGCGGCTAATCTTTTAATGCTGTGCTCGCTCGTTCAATGCAATCAAATATTAAACAGCATTTGAAATAGGATACTGAGAATTTAATAGCAACTTAAGTACAGCATGACCCTAACTTTCTATGCCGTGCTTTGTATTCCACTCAAGTAAGAACTGCTATGTACAGGTTAGGACAAGAAAAAGGAGCAGGACTTAGCCCTACTCCTTTTTCTTATCCTAACTGAGGTGACTAGTGCTATAAAGCAAGAGATGCTTTAAGCGAGCTTCACCAAGATTGAGTCTCCCTCAACTTTCACATCATAGGTCTGCAGGGGTTCTTCGGCAGGACCCTGTGTCACATTTCCAGCTGGGTCAAACTCAGCATTGTGGCACGGACAGACAAAGGAATTGACAGCGGTGTGCCATTCTACAAGACATCCAGTGTGAGTACACTTTGGATTGACTGCGGTTGGAGCAGTTGGGTCATTAGCATTTCTCACAATCACAACAGCCACCTCAGGAGGAACGATCGCCCCAGATTGAGAAGCCTGTAGTGCGGTTAAGCTGCCCACTGGAATAAACCCATCGTCACGGGGTGCCATCTCTAGCGTTCCAGTCCCCTCACTAGGTGCTGCTTCAGGCGCTGCGGCTTGCTCTTCCTCCGGAGAACTCGTACAAGCTGCAATGGCGATAGGCAAGGAAGCAGAAATCCCAAACAAACCAACCCAGTTAATAAACTCGCGACGATCCATAAATCTCAAACCTCACTCTTAGTATGATCCGTTAACCTGAGACAACCTCATTTACTGAATAGGTTGTCCTTCAAATTTGAGAGCCTTGTCTCCGGCTTCTGCAAAAGCTCTAGCAAGCTCAAGATATTTTCGCCGTTCAGCCTCATCAATGATTCCGGCATGAATAAACTCACCGTCACTGTCTACGGCTGCTGGCGGCATACGATTCGACTCCATGACTCGTACAATCGTATGACGAATTGAGAGCGCCTGGTTTGGGTAATTCATGATGCCGAGTGGAGCAATAAACGAGGGGTTGCCAGGATTATGACAAGTTTGGCAATCGTGCTTGCGTGACTCTGCATCTAATGCACGGTAAGTCTGATCAAGTTCCTCAGTGTAGGGATTATCCTCGGAGAGCAAGTAGGAGAACAGCGTCACACGGGGTTCTTGTTGCCCGGTCTCACCAATCCAGGTCCAGCGACCATCCCACGTTCTGGAGTTGTAATCACGAGAGCGATCTTTTTCTGCTGAACGCAGCACGGCTTTGATTTTCCCTTGCTCTATCACCATAAGTACTTCAGGAGAAAACTGGAAAGATTCCCACTTTGTTCTGGAGTGCCAGTATGGATAGGGATATTCGCCTAGACCTAGATCATTACGATATTCATAGGGGAAATAGATAATCGTTTGCTGAGTTCCTGCATTCGCATCCCCAACCTGTTCGATTCTATAGTCACCCTTAAACATGAATACTGAGAGATATACTCGCCACATGACAAGGGGATGGAATCGAGTTGTCGTCCTTAAAGTCCTGATGTTGTAGTTGTTCCTTTGTAATTGAGTACCCCAAAGTACAGGAACGGCTGTAGCGTCGGACAGAATCTTAGAATCACCTAGCTTTTGTCCGCATTCATCACGAGCTGCCGAATCTGAAGGATCTGCTAACGGACAAGCAGCAATAACTTCTTTTGCAATCTCTTCGGCAAGTCTGGTTTCTGCATTAGCAGGTTGCCCACCACTCAAAAAGCCTGCGAAAAATACTCCAAGCATCGCAGCGATGGCTAGCAAGGCCATCAGAAGCGTTCGACGAAGCCTACGCCCTTCAAACATACAAATTCTCTCCGGCAATAATGCTGTGTGGTTTGGATCGCTATTTCAGCTTGCAACATCTATTTTTTAGAGTCTTAGTATCTGCGTTGCCGCAGCCCAGATCTGCTGCTAGCAGGTACTAGCAACAGGACTAAGATCAACGAGTCACTCAAAGCAGAGCGATCCATAAAATTTTGAGAAACAGCTTGGTTGCAAACTATCTCTCGATATAGTCTGGAGCCACTTTTTCAGAACGGCTGCCACTCAAAGTATCTTTCATAGAGCGTTGACGAGATAGGCTTGTCATGCTCATTCCTGTAACTAATAATCCTGCTAGACCCAATCCATTGAGGAGGGGGTAAATCCCTTGTAATCCAAAGATTCTACCTGAATGAACCTGAACTAGAAACCCCGCCACGCTATTCAGGGAAAGCCATTCGCTAAAAATGGGGTAAGCCATTCCTGAAATTATGGTCAGTGCTAGGGGCAAGCACATGATTATGGCAAGTTGTCGATGATAACGGCGAAAAGCACTGCTTAATCTCATTTTGCACTCCACTATGATGCAGGACGGAACAGCGAGCAGCAGGCAATCAACTTAATAAACTCGCGAGATAACTAGACACAAGTTTTTACCTAGCGATCGCCACTTAGAACTAGTCGCAATTCGCTACAAACTAGACCCAGGAAAATTGGATCAACCAATGTCTTTCAAAGGGCTGTTAGTCTGCTATGAAGAAGCTTGTGGTCGTGTCTCAGTGCTTTTAAATTGACTACTAATAACTCACAAAAACGCCTATTCACGTATCTGCGAGGGAACTACACTATTGCTCCATTTGAGCAGGGAAAGTAGTCCTGCGCTGCACAGATAGGTGAGTCAATTCCGCACTCAAAAAGCTATTCGGCTCCAAGTAGCCTTGCTCAACAGTCACTATGAAAGGTAGTGAAGGTGGAAGCTAACAACAGCCCAGCGTATTAAAAAGACTGGACTGACTGAGCCTAGTAGATGCTTTTGCACTTTAGTGTCCTCGGGTTGGCGTTGATTAACTCAAATTCTCCGTTTCAGAGAAAATTTTTCTGAACCTTGACCGTACTGGCGAAGGTCGAACTTCAATTTCCCATGAGATATTAGTAGGTCATGGAAGTACGTGTAAGTATTAATTACGACAAAATAATGAAAAATGCAAGACACATCTTGCTTAAGATAGTTGTCAATTTGCTTTTTCAAACTCTGGATAAGCAGATTAAGTAGAAATCAGATAGCTAGTAGACCGTCTATTATAGAAAGAAACTGCAAAGATCCTTGAAGCGAGAATCTTTTGCTATTTAGAACATGGTAGTTTCAACAGCAGAAGGTATGACAGCTCTTTATTCCGCTTGTTTGCTTAGAGTGCGGAATTATACTCTAATGTATGAAATTATACTTATACTTTTTAGATGGCTACTCCTATACAGATAATGACTTTGGTTACGCAAGCAGTATCTTTGCGGCTCGAAATCGCTACTTCAACGCTCCTGTCCTAAGCTTTAGAGTAGAGGAAAGATTTTGAGTTCTTTTTGATAAGCTAATACAAGGTTTTCCAAGGCTTTCTCCCATTTTTGGGCAACTAACGGCTAAGCGAAAAGCAGAACTACCAACTAGGTTTGTACTCAGCTCCCTAACCGCACCAAACTGCCGCTTTCGTCAACCCAGCGAAACTTCTATAACCTTTCTCTAAAAAGAGGCTACGGATGGAAGGGCACCCCGCACTGTGGGGTGCCCTTCCATCCGTAGCCCTAATTTTTGGAATGGGTACAAGCTGAACGAAAGAGTCCTGTTAGCCTCAAAAGGTGGGGTAAAAGTGAGAAAAAATGCCAAATTGCTGAAGGAAAGCAACTACTCTATCTAAATACCCTGCCCTTTGTGCTGCCCTCTGCGTTGCCCCATGGTTGTCATTCATGAAAATCAAAGTCATCAACCCCAACACGACTGCTAGCATGACCGAAAAGATCGGCATCGCGGCTTGCAGAGTCGCTAGTCCTGGCACTGAGATTATTGCTTGCAATCCAACCACGGGTCCAGTTTCAATCGAAGGACACTACGACGAAGCTCTGAGTGTGGTAGGAATCTTGGAGGAAATTCGCAAAGGGGAAACAGAGGGGGTTGATGGTTATGTGATTGCCTGTTTTGGTGATCCGGGGCTGCTTGCGGCACGTGAATTGGCAAAAGGTCCGGTTTTAGGAATTGCCGAAGCTGCCATGCACGCTGCCACTTTTGTGGCAACAGGATTTTCCATTGTGACGACGTTAAGCCGCACTCAAATCATTGCTCAACATCTGGTCGAACGCTATGGCATGACTCACTTTTGTCGCAAAATTCGAGCTATTAACCTGCCCGTTCTCAGTTTAGAAGCAGATTCATTCGCTAAAACAATGATTCTGAAGGAGTGCCAAATTGCGCTAAAAGAAGATGGCTGCGGGGCGATCGCCCTGGGCTGCGGCGGCATGGCTGACCTGGCGACTGAGATCAGCAGCCAGCTTGGCATTCCAGTAATTGATGGCGTGAGTGTGGCGGTGAAATTTGTGGAGATGTTAGTCAGTCTAGGACTGACCACCAGTAAAGTTGGCGACCTGGCATATCCGATCGCCAAACCCTATATGGGAATGCTGTCTGCCTTTGCTCCCCAATAACTTTCAGGATGCAGCCGATGATTACTACTTCGCTCCTTTCTATTAATGGCGATCGCCTCAACGACAGCATCAACCGTCTAGCCCGAATTGGTAAACAGCCCAGTGGCAGCATTTGTCGCCTGGCCTTTACCCCAGAAGACTTGCAGGCTCGCTATCTGGTGCAGCAGTGGATGGTTGAGGCAGGCATGAGCGTCAAAACAGACGCAGCCGGAAACCTGATCGGCACCTACGCTGGCAAAGAGAACATCCCTGCCCTGGCGACTGGCTCTCACATTGATACGGTTCCATCAGGGGGACGCTTTGATGGCGTTTTGGGTGTGCTGGCTGGAATTGAGGTGGTACGAACCTTGCGGGAAAATGATCTGCGCCTAAGTCATCCGATTCAAGTCATTGTTTTCACCGATGAGGAGAGCAGCATGATTGGTTCTCAGGCGATCGCCGGAACCGTTCTGCTTAACGCTCCTGAACAGTACAAACCCAAAGTAGGCGAATCAATCCAGGCGTGCCTGGAAAACCTGGGCGGCAACTGGGACGACCTGGCTACCGCCAAACGCACTCGCGCAGACTTGACCGCCTTTGTAGAACTGCACGTCGAGCAAGGCGCAGTCTTAGAAAACACTCAAGCTCAGATCGGAGTCGTCCAGGGTGTCGTCGGAATGGTGCGTGAGGCGATCGCCATTACCGGTCAAGCAAACCATGCAGGCACGACTCCAATGGATACACGCCAAGATGCCCTCGTTGCTGCTGCCCAAATTGTCCTAGCCGTTCAGGAAATTGCTCGACAAATGCCTAGCCGACCCGTTGCCACCGTTGGCTACCTGACAGTTTCCCCAAACGCGGTAAATATTGTGCCCGGTCAGGTCGAGCTAACCGTAGACATGCGCGACTTGTCGAAAGACTGCCTGAATCAAATGCAGATGCAGCTCAAGCAGGCTGTGGAAGCGATCGCCGCCGCCACCCACACCGCTATTCAAATCACGCCGCTGCTCAATGTTGAGCCCACTCCCGCAATGCCCCAGATTCAAGACACGATCGAATTAGTCTGCCGAGAACTGGGGTCAAGCTACTGCTACTTGCCCAGCCGTGCCGGACACGATGCCCTGGAAGTTGGTCGAATCACCGACATGGGCATGATTTTTGTGCCTAGCCAATCGGGGGTTAGCCACTCTGAAGCCGAATACACTTCTCCCCAACAGTGCGTTCAGGGTGGAAATGTGCTACTGCACACGCTGCTGAAGTTAGACAAGATCTATTAGGTTATGATCGTACATAGCACAGGAAATAAAGTTTAGGCTAGAGCGTTTTATCTCAATTTTGGCGAAAATTCTCATCAAAATTGTGATATGAGATACGCTAGCTTCTACAAGGATGCATTACAGTATGCCTATGAGAAAGTCGAGTTTGTACAGCATTTCTTAAGCAAGTTCACGCTGGCAAGCGCTTTCTGTTCACCTCAAAGCCGCTCTGGCTGTGCGATTCACTGCTTTATCAGTAATTTCACCAATTCGGGAACCTGAAGGACTGTAAACACTTCTTGATGTAAATGTGAAGCACTGCCCGATCTAGATCACAGAGCGATCGCCGCTCAAAAATCTAGCTCCAAAGCTCTATCTAAATCTGCTCTAACTCTCAAGAGTACTGGTATGACTTCTATTCGTGAAATCGTCGGACAAACGCTGGAAACTGGCTACCTGCCTTTAGAGGCGGAAGATCAGCTGCGGAGACTGCTCCAGCAGACCAAGTATGGCTGGGAAGACCTGAATGCCTTTATCAAGCTCCAACAGGCAGCAATGGAAGGGCAAATTCGTCAGGAGTCACGTGAAGCAGACGAACTTCATTATCTCCTCGTCAACTCATAATTCCTCCGGATGAGTTTGGCATTTCTTTGCTAAATTCATTCCGTAAAAGATTATTCGGGGTTTGCCCTGGAACTTCTTTTAGATCTGCAATGCTTTTAGGCTAAGGGAAAGAGGGAGTAGAAGTTGATTGGCTTTTTCCCTTTGCGTTTCATCCCCTTCCTGGAAGTGTTGTTTTTATTATTTTTAGCAGTGCTAGCTTTCTGAAAAGACGGGTTGATAGAGATTAAAAATTTGTTGCGATGGTAGATGCTCTGACAGAGACGCAATGAATTGTACCTGTACAAGCAGACTTAAGTTTTGAATAAATTGCTTTAGGATTGAGGGGTCTATACTGAGTAGTTCCTACTGCAATTTAACCACTGAGGGTTGCAATGTCAGAATTTGCTCTTCCCCAACCTCCTGTATTTGAGCGCGTTGAAGACGAACGACTACACCGCAAACAGCGCTTGGCAGCTGCATTTCGTTTGTTCGCTCGCTATGGTTTTGATGAAGGCATCGCAGGACACATCACAGTACGCGATCCCGAATTTCCTGACCACTTTTGGGTCAATCCCTTTGGCATGTATTTTGGTCAAATTCGGGTGTCTGATCTGATTCTGGTCAGCAGTGACGGTGATGTCATTAAGGGAAATCAGCCCGTTAACCAGGCAGCTTTTGCGATTCATGCACCGATTCATGCTCATCGCCCTGATGTTGTAGCGGCGGCGCATTCTCACTCGACCTATGGCAAGGCGTGGTCTACGTTTGGCAGGACGCTTGATCCCCTAACCCAAGATGCCTGCTCGTTTTATCAAGACCATGCGGTGTTTTCAGACTATACGGGTGTGGTGCTGGATACTTCTGAGGGCGATCGCATTGCCGCAACTCTGGGCGATCGCAAAGCTGTCATCCTACAAAATCACGGACTATTAACCGTCGGGCATTCCGTTGATGAAGCTGCCTGGTGGTTTATCACGATGGAGCGATCCTGCCAGGTGCAGATGATGGCAGAAGCGGCAGGCAATCCTATCCTGATCAAGCCAGAAATTGCTCAGCTTGCCCAAACTCAGGTTGGTACGCCCTCTTCTGGCTGGTTTTGCTTTCAGCCGCTCTACGACAAGATTGTGCGCGAAGAATCTGACCTGCTGGAATAATCAGCTTTGAGTAGACCTAACCCGCAGGTGGTTCGTCGGCTTGTGGAGCAGGAGCCTGACAAGATTCAGCGGTGTGGTCAAATTTGACTGTGACCACGTAAACCTGATTGGCATCCGATTCGTTCTCAAACTCGTAAGTGGCAACTGTCTCCAACGCCTTCTGATTAAACAACTGATAGCCAGAGCTTTGAACCAGTTTGGGTTCGCCAACCAGCTTATTCTCATTGTCTACCACGACTCCATACACAGCCGCAGGTTCAACTTCTAGTGGACAAGCTTCTGCCGGATAGACCGCAGCAATTTCCATCGACTTCCATTCACTATCGGCTCCCTCTTCGACCTGAGTTTCAAACCATTCAACGAAGGTTGTTCTGGCTTCCTCCTGGGTCGTTCCGCTAGAGTCAGCGCCCAGACGAGCGATCGCCGCTCGACGTTGAGCGATCGAATCCTGTAGCCGCTGTTCTGCGGTGCGGTTGTCTTGAGGACGTGGATTGTCTTCTGGCACAGGACTCGAACCGGTACCCGCCCTGCCTGTGAGGTTATCTAAATCAGGATTTCGAGCCACGCCAGGGTTGGTCGGTGCAACAGTTCCGGGTGAAGGCGAAGGTGAGGGAGAAGCGGACGGCATTGGCGACGGTGAAACAGAGGTCGAGGGAAAGGTCGAGGGTGTCTGTCTGGTTGCTGGAGGACCAGGCGGCGGCTCATAGGATGGATAAAGATCGGGCGAAAAGGGTGGGAACGGCGGAAAAAGCTGAGACGGCGGAGCCTGATTGGGCACCGGCGTGAGTGAATATAAATCAGACTCGGAAAGCGGTGGCAGTTCCAGACTTGGCGTGGAGAAATCTGGAACGCGGGCTAGCTCCTCGGGCGATAGCTCTACAACCCCAACGGTGCGCTGATCATCTGCCTCTTCCGCCAAAAATGAAGACGGCAAAATTGGCAGAACACCCCACAGCAGCCCATGAACACCTATCGAGAGGGCAGTTGCAATCCAGCCAGGCTGACGCACAACCTGACTCAGGGTTGGGCCAATAGAGCGAGCGAAGGAAGATCGGAACATAGCAAGTGGAGGACTCTGTTCAAGCTAGGGGGCAAGGAATTTCAGATGAATGGGGTAGATAGCGACCAAGCGTACTGACCAAGCGTACTAGATTTACGTTCCTGTCTGACAGCCCAGGAGCGGGAACGTCTGGATATCCCTTGTAGTTTTTTCTTCATCCTTATCCTAAATCCGCCCGGTGAACCTGGGCGATCAGTAAAGAAAAGTAGGGGAGTTTGAGCTGAGGGCGATCGCTTAGATCAGCGTAGATTACCTGCTCAGGTAATGTAGCTCGTTCTACCACATAGCTTTGCTGAAGCAGTCCGTGCCGATTGAGCACTGCCCAGACCTGCTCATAGACAGAACTTACCTTTAGTAAAACGACTACGTCGGCAGTAGCGATCGCAGTTTCCAAATCTGCAACGGTGTGAAGAGCAGGCAAAACAATTAAGCGTTGATTCCAGAGAGTCAATGGAAGTCCCAGTGCTGCCGTTGCTGCCAGCGGCGAACAAATGCCGGGGATCGTCTGCACCTCAACTTCAGGATGAGAATGCAGCAGCGTTTGCGCTAGATAGGTAAAGGTGCTGTAGAAGCTCACATCTCCTTCGGACACAAATGCTACGTCCTGCCCCTGCATCAGGTATTGCCAAACCTGCTCGGCTGCTGCTTGCCATGCTTCGGTTAAAGTTTTGGACTCTTGCACGTAAGGAAAATTTAGCGCCAAATGTACCTGCTCAGGCTGAAGCCACTCCTGTACAATTCGTTCTGCGATCCCCAATTTTCCAGACAGCCCGGCCGGAAATGCAACTACAGGAACGCACTTAAGCAGGCGAAGCCCCTTCAAAGTGATCAACTCTGGATCACCTGGACCAACGCCAACGCCGTACAGCTTTCCCAAATAAGAATCAGTCATGGTGTTTAGAATTAGCGATCGCCTCCTTCCACAATCCACCCAACAGCTCACCTGATTGAATGAATTTGCCTTGCCTTAAGACCTTAAACTAGAAATTGACAAACCTAAACCTAAAAGCATACGCATCGTACAAACGATAAGGATTCCACCTGGAATGCTTGAGCCAGAGGAGAGTGTCCGAGCGAGCGAGACGATGCATTTCAAAATTGTATTAGCCTGTTCCAAGCTGAAATTTGAAACCCAAAAATTCTAAGTCCAGTAAAACTTTTGTATATACAACAGCTCGTTTGACAGAGTTATGAATCAGATTGCTCAACGACTAGCCGAAATCGATCGCAAACATTCTCAGCGCTACATTGAACTCGATCCGGGTGGTTATTTCATCATCTACTTAGATCGGGAGGAGGAGTTAATTTGCGTCAAGCATTTCACCAACGTGATCAGTGAAAAAGGACTGGCACTTGATCCAGAGACGGGCAAACCCATTCCTGTGCGGGGCAAAGTCGAACGAACGGCTAACGCTGTATTTAGCGGCAGAACCGCTAAAGAACTTTGCATCAAACTGTTTGAAGAGATGAAACCTCCCCTGGTCAACTACCTCGACCACGCTGCCTATCTGGGAAGAGAATTGGTGCGGGCAGAGACAGCCTTAGTCAGCGGGGAGGAATATATACAGGACTAAAGTAAACAAGGGAAATTTTTTGTTCGCTTAGCGAACAAAAAATTTCCCTCACAGAATTAGCCCTGAAGAATCTGGTACAGGTAGTAGGTTGCCATTGGAATGACCGTTGCAGCAACTAGGAAACCCACAACCCAGATGGTTGCGTTACTTTTTTCGGTGTCCTCAGGGGTGGCGAAGGTGCCTTCAACCAGGACAGTGTTGTCTACGACAGGTGGTCCGGGATCAGGCTGACCAGAGAGAACCGCAACCAGGCGATCGCTTGCATCCAAAAATGCCTGATTGTACTTGTTGTCTTGGCGCAACGGCACCATAACCGTTTCCTGAGCTACACTTTGGGCAATTTCATCATTTAAAGTTGCTTTGACGCGATCGCCCGTCCGAATCGCAACATTATTAGTGACGTTGTCTAACACCAGCAACGTTTGATTGGCTTGCGCTTCAGGGGTAGGGAACCACTGCTCAAAAAGCTGATCGGCAAAGCTCTGGATCGTCTCCCCATAATCGAGCCGATGCACCGTTACAAATCGAACTTCGTTGCCTGTCGACTGGGCGAGCTTTTCTAATTCACCGCTGATTCTGCCTTCGTTCAAACGGCTTAAGATTTCTGCTTCGTCAACGACCCAGGTGGGATCGCCCGCTGCTAATCTTGGCATACTGTAAACGCTTGTGGCATAAGCAGGTGCAGCGCTGACTTGAGCAACAAAAATCAGTCCTACAGCCGCTAGCAGCAACCCACGCAGAAGCTTTGCCAAGGTTGAAGTAAGAGAAGAGAGGAGCATATTTATGAGTCCATATTTATCTTTTGTTACTTATCTCTCAAAATACTATACTGCTGTGCTAAGTAACTATGAATTAAATCAACCCTTAATTTTGCTCAAGAGCAAACAGGAATCCTGCTTTCCCTTACTTTTCAGGGCGTTGCACAAATTGAGAAGGACGCGGAAATTCCCGACATGCGAATCGCCTGCTGTAGGGGCACGGCATTGCCGTGTCCCTACGAAAATCATTAGACTTCTTGCACGAATCAGCAAGCGAGAGCCAACTCAAAGTTGAGGATGCCTGCGAGCAAATGCACTCTGCGCGTGAAGTGCCGTCGCCGATTGCGATAGCGCCCCGATAA
>NZ_JACJPC010000051.1:0-208634 GCF_014695875.1 Leptolyngbya sp. FACHB-541
TAGTTGTCGATGAACGTGACTGTACTAACGGCTTGGCGGGGTGTAACCATTGCCCTATCTAACTTTGGAGAAACTCACTCTTATTTTACTCCGCCTAGAGTGATGAAAGAGGGCTACAACGAAAGGTTGCAGGACGTGAAAGAAAAGCTAGCTGCCCATAACCAGGCGCGATCGCTGGTGGATAAAACTCAAAATGACTTGCTCGAAGCAGAGCGGGCATTAAACGATTACTCTGAACACATGCTGTTGAATGTTGCCTCTCGATATGGCAAAAATAGCAATGAGTATGAAATGGCAGGCGGAACGCGCAAATCAGATCGTCGGCGATCGCGTACTGCTGTCAGCAAAACTATTGCCCCAACATCTTGACGAGGAGACATCATCCCAGATATGCTCTCACGTTAAGGTTGTTTTTCTTACACAAGACAGCCGCCACGACCCAAAAATCTAGCGTCGCTCATCGCTGCTGGTAACAGCTTTGAGCGACTAACCCCCAAACTGGTAGAAGCAGTCTGGCGGCTAACGGTGAATTTTAACACTCCTTAGCCACCCCGACTTGTCGTGTCAAAAAAGTGCGGGGTGGCTAGGTTTTTGGGGTTTCCTCAAAAACCCTAAGGAGTCACAAATCATGTCTCACTGTTTTTTAGAATCTCCCAGCGCATCACCCGTTGAGAGAGAAGTTGCCGCTCTCCAAAGTCCCGATCGTGAACGATTACGAATTTTAGTGATCGGCTCTCGCGATGGTGTAATTAAAACGATTCACGACCTATATCGACGCGGTTTCGCCGAAGTAAGTGCCTGGAGTCCGCTTTTACCTGCGCCCAGTTCTGGTGAAGTGATGAGTATCTTGACTCGCGATCGCAGACGAGAAGGATAAGGATAAAAGGGAAGGGGCGATCGCTCTTGAGGAGAGGGGGCGATCGCGCTCTATTCAAAGAAGTGACCTAGTTGCCTAACAAAACTCTAAAAACTATTGATATACAGTAGGTTGGGTGAAGCAAAGCGGAACCCAACAGAATCTACGCAAGTGTTGGGTTTCACGTTGTTCCACCCAACCTACATCCTTTAGGGCACCGGGGAATTTGTTATCCTGTCGCAAAAATCTGATCGACAGTTAGTTTTAAACTGGGAAAGGTGGGTGAGTTTAGGCGATCGCCTGCTCGAAATTGTTGCAACTCGTATTCTCCATCTACCCATTGGCAAACTGTGATTGTTGGCTGTTTGGGATTGCCAATAAAACGTCGTCCACCCAATGCGACGTGATCTACAATCCAATATTCCTGGATGCCTAATGCTTCATATTCCCCAAGCTTCATGAAGTAATCATCTCGCCAATTAGTTGAAACGACTTCCACAATAATTTTGACCGATTTGCCCAACGTGATGATAGAACCGCTTTCCCACTGAGGTTCATCTATTAGTGCAGATTCATCCAAAACAATGACATCGGGTTCATATCCAGAATTACCATCTACCGAACGGACAATGCATTCTCTGGGAATGAAGTAGGGTAAGTTTGCCTGACGAATCGCAGCGCCCAACTCATAAGCTAAATTGCCAGATACATTTGAATGCTTGCCTGTTGGTTTTGGCATCTCTACAATAGCCCCACGGCGTAACTCATAGCGGCATTCAGAAGTTTCGGGTAGCCACTCGAAAAATTCATCAAATGTGATTGGCTGCTGTAATGCTTGGAGCATAAACTCACCTCATTTCCTTTGCTGAATTCTTCTTAATTACCTTTGCCATTGATTCGCTCGCAGATTTTGAGCTGCTAATTGAGCTGTCTCGTTTATGCGTTTAGTCCGCGTTTCGGGTCTCTTAGCCGCAGCAACCCATTCTAAAATGCCCCGTTTAACCGAGCGTGGGAATGCTTCAAAATTCTGTTTTGCCTCGGCGTAGCTAGCCAAGGCTGTTTCTAAATCAGGCGGAATTTCTAGCGCCTCGATCGCATCCAGGGCATTCCAGGAACCATCTTGCTTAGCAGCTTCAACTTTTGCCAGTCCCGCAGGCATCATCATATTCTGTGCAATTAATCGCTCGACTCGTTCTTTGTTTAGTTTTGACCAGCCAGTACCAGGTTTTCGGGGGGCAAACCAGAGAAGCGATCGCTCCTCATCCAGCTTGTTGCCTTTGCTGTCAATCCAGCCAAAACACAGCGCCTCCTCTACCGCTTCTTCATAGTCAAATCGCGGCTTTCCCGTTGCTTTTTTGTAGCTGATGAGCCAAACCCCTTTGTCGCGTGTGTGATGTTGTTCTAACCAAGCACGCCATTCTGACCGTGTTTTGGGATGGGTCGAGTTTGTTGGCACTTCAGTCATGACGGTATAGTCGGCGACTTGCTTCTTGCTGCTCATTTTAACGAGAATGGAGATTGCACCGTGCAACACCCCTATAAAATCTGCACTTGAGCCACGAGTGCATTAAATAGCAATTTCAGGGTTTCTCTAAACGTCTGCTGCTATTTAGATTCTCTTTAATTTAAGCTGTTTCTTTGTTTATTTTTTGCTTGGTTTCAACTCGTTTGACATCTAAAATGTCCGTCTAAAGCAAGAAATCTATCCAGTGTATAGAAACACAATTAACGTTCTGGCGCATCAGTTTTCTAGTCCAAAAAAGTCCAGATAAGTAGATATAAGTTGAGTTGCAAGGCGATAGAATTGTGAGAAGTCATCCCCTAAAGGATTAGGCTCGTAAACGCTTTGGGATTATTAAAACTATCAGTTTCGGAGTAGATTATCAAAATAATTTGAGTTGGATTTATACGCACATTTAACGCACAAGAATTTAGTGAATTAATGCACCAGCTCATACTATGAATCGATGCAATAACATTTTTGAAGATTCTATTAACTCTGCTTTTACACCTTGCAAAACCCTAATTAGGTATAAGATTATATAATGCACATACGATGAACACATTTGGGTGTAACACAAGCAACACAGGCAAGAGGTATTTAGGTTTCAACTTGTCTTTCACGAAGTTCTACCAAATCGTTTGTTTCCAAGCTATCATCTTCAAACGAAGTCAGACTGTAACCGTTGCACTACCAGTTGCAAAATTAGCAATTTTCTGTAGCAGAAATCACAATTCATCTACCTCCACAAACAGGGCTAGCAATTTACCGGGTTAAAGGATTGATCGCCGCTTTTTGGATGTGATTTCAGATTCTTGTCTGCACTTAGCAGGTCAAGCTTTTTTGTCAGCCGTGGCTTTTCTGAAATAAACAAATCTTCCCTCCCGTCTAAGCGGAGGTTTAGTGCTTTGAGACATACGATTTGGTTTCTCAAGAATTTGCAGCAGCTTCACTTCAGCGGTCAACTGGTACATGTAGTGCCAGCAGGTCAGCAGTGGACTTTTTATCTGTCTCAAGGCTCTATTGTGTATGCCATGGGCGGCACTCATCCGGTCAGGCGATGGCGCAGAAATTTGGCGATTCACTGTTCCTGGATTGGCGATCGCGATATGGCACCCGATGCAGAATTCGATCGCAGTAGTGCTGATCTGACGATTGGCTGGGAATATGCGCTGTTAAAGCTTTGGGTGACTCAACAAAAAATCACCCGTGAGCACGCTGCACGGGTGATTCGGGACATTGTGATCGAGGTGCTGTTTGATGTGACTCAGGCAGTAGATTTGACCGACCAGGTTAATCAAGACCGTTCTTTGTCCACGTTTGCACACCTGGGTTTGGTTGATGTGGGAGGGGCGATCGCCCAGGTTGAAAGGCTCCAGCGCACCTGGCAAGACGCGAAGCTCGGCGACTATTCGCCCAACAAAGCACCCGTGATCAAACAACAGGAACAGTTGCGGAAACTCAGTTCAGCCCGCTTTTACGAAAATTTAGTCGAACTCCTGGACGGACAGCAAACCCTGCGCGACCTGTCAGTCAAGATGCAGCGAGATGTGGCGGCGATCGCAACCTCGCTGCTGCCCTTCGTCCGAATGGGTTGGGTTGGGTTCATCAGCATCGCTGACCTGCCTACCCCTGTTTTGCAGAAACAGCCTCCCAAAGCACTAGCTCCAGCAATTCCTAAAAAACCTGTAGAAGAACCAGTAGCAAATCCACTAATCGCCTGCATTGACGACAGCTTCTGGGTTTGCAACATGATGGAAAAAATTATTGCATCTGCTGGTTATCAATTTGTGGGAGTTAACGATCCCTTGAGAGCCATTAGCATTTTGCTCTCTCGCAAGCCTGACCTGATTTTTCTAGATCTGGTCATGCCAACGGCGAATGGCTACGAAATCTGCGAAAAGTTGCGCAAAATTTCCTGTTTTCGAGACACCCCGATTGTGATCTTGACTGGGAATGACGGATTTGTGAGCCGTCTCCGCTCTAGCTCCGCTGGAGCGACTGACTTCCTCACTAAACCCCTAGAAGCTGAAGCAGTGCTGGGTGCAGTTCGTAAGCACTTAAATCAGGGTATAGCCAGTAACCATGCACCCACCGACCGGGACGCATCCAGGGAAAATCCAGTCAGTGGATCTGCATCTGGTGACCCCAATACAGCCCGCTTTTCTGTGGCTACCGACCACTGACACTAGACCACTGACACTAACAGTTCTGTGACTTATTTTTTGAGGTGAATGTGATGGGTACGGCGCTAGTTGTGGATGACTCGCTAACAGATATGCAGATTTTGATTCACTGTTTGCAGCAAGGTGGGGTAAATGTCTTAGTTGCTCAAAGTGGAGAAGAAGCCTTAGCAACAATTACCAAACAAAAACCTGATGTTGTGGTTTTAGATGTTGTGCTGCCAGGACGCAGCGGCTTTGAGGTCTGTCGAGAATTAAAAGAAAGAGCCGACACCAGCGATATTCCTGTGATTATTTGCTCGACCAAAGGCAGTGCGATGGATAAGTTTTGGGGCATGAAGCAGGGAGCCGCCGCCTACCTATCCAAACCTATTGATCAAGAAGAGTTTTTACGCACAGTCAAGCAACTGATCAAACCCTAATCGCAACTTACAGCAGTTTCCACTTTGAACGAATTCTGGACAAACCCTGGACAAATTAATGTCTAACTCTCTGTCAGTTTCAGATTCTGGGTTACCGTCTGCTCATTTGCAGCTTGCATCATCTGCGCCAGCGCAAGATATTGTTTCTGCTCCTCCCAGCGCAAGTGAGCAGTTCTTGCGGCTATATCTTTTCCCGAATGCCACCGTTCTTTTGCCGATTCAGCAATTATCGGAAGTGCTGACCTTGCCAACAGAACGAGTTACCCCCATTCCGCATATGCCGGACTGGGTGATGGGAGTTTACAACTGGCGAGGTGAGATCTTATGGACGGTGGACTTGGGGCACCTGTGTGGCTTTATGCCCTGGTACCAACAAGCAACTAATGTTTCAGCCTTTCCTACTGTAATCCTTCAGGTTCGTAACCACAAAGCAGGCTCTGCTCGAAACCAAATGCTAGGTCTAGTCGTTAATCGAGTCGAAGACATTGAGTGGTGCGACCCAGAAATGATTCAGCCCCTACCTCGCACAGCCGTCTCGCCGCAGCTAGCGCCTTTTTTGCGAGGCTACTGGTGGAAGTCAGGTGGCGATATGTTGGCGGTTTTGGATGGGGAAGCCATCATTCGGGCGATGCCTCAGTCTTAGCAACAGGACTCAGTTCCTAATTCCCAAGCTCTCTTGATGACAAGGTTGATACCATGACTCCGACTCCTTCTCAGCCCAGTTGGCAGAATGCTACCCAAGTCCATACTCCGGTGCTTGAGGAAACTCAGGTTGAGCAGGGGGCAACTCCTGACTTTAAAGGCGATCAGGTTCCGTCCCAACCCTCACCACTGGAAAGGAAGCGTCGGATTTCGCTGCGTCTGCTCCTGGTTGTGCCTGTTGTGCTGCAAATCTTCGGTGCGGTGGGGTTAGTGGGCTATCTCTCCTATCGAAATGGACAGCAAGCAGTGAATGACCTGGCTGGACAGCTTGAGAATGAGGTCAGCAGCCGGATTGAGCAGAACCTCTTGGATTATGTGGAAACGCCGCATTTGATTAACCAGGTGAATGCGGACGCGATTCGAGCAGGTTGGTTGAATGTACAAGATCCGGCAGCTGTGGGGCGGCATTTTTCGAAGCAGATTCAACTGTTTGACTCGATTGGCTATATTCAGTTCGGCTCAGAACAACGGGAATTTGTCGGTCTTGAGCGATTGGCAGATGGAAGTTTGCGGCTAGATTTGAGCAACGAATCTACTGGGTTTAACTACCGCACTTATGCGACGGATGCTCAGGGCAATTCGGCAAATTTGTTAAATGAAAGCGGCAGTCACGACCCACGGGTGCGCCCCTGGTATACCGCTTCGGTGGAGGCAGGTGAGCCAACCTGGAGTGAAATTTATTCTTATTTTGCGTCGCCCAAGCTGGTGATTACTGCGGTACAGCCCTACTACGGGGCGAACGGTCAACTGGTGGGCGTGCTGGGAAATGACCTGACGCTTTCTTCGCTGAATCAGTTTTTGCAGGAAATTGAAGTGGGTAAGTCTGGGCTGGCGTTTATTGTGGAGCGCTCTGGAGACATTGTGGCTTCTTCAACCGAGGAAGAGCCATTTCGGGTGAGCAATGAGGGTGAGGAAGTTCTGCGGCTTCCAGCGGTGGAGAGTGAGGTGCCACTGATTCGCGCTAGTGCGACTTATTTAAATGAGACATTTGGTGAGCTAGCTAAGGTTGAGGCAGAGACGCAAAGTAGCTTTGAGGTGAATGGCGATCGCCACTTCCTCCAGGTCACGCCCTTTAAAGATGAACGCGGACTGGACTGGCTGATTGTAGTTGTTCTGCCCCAGTCCGACTTTACCGCTCAAATTGATGCCAATACCCGTACTACGGTACTGCTTTCTCTGGCTGCGCTGGGGGTGGCGATCGCCGTTAGTCTTGCTACCTCGCGGTGGATTACGGGACCGATTGAGGAACTAAACCAGGCATCAAGGGCGATCTCGCAAGGAGATCTAGACCAGGTTGTGCAGGTAAAAGGCGTGGATGAACTGAGCAAGTTAGCTCACTCCTTCAACCAAATGACAGCGCAACTGCGAAACTCCTTCAGCACGCTAGAAGAAACTAATCAAGCCCTAGAAGAAACCAACCAAGCCCTGGAAGCACGGGTTGTCCAACGCACCGTCGAACTGCAGCAAGCCAAAGAAACTGCTGACCAAGCCAAAGAACTCTCCGAACAAACCAAAGAAGAGCTACAGCAACGCGCCTTGCAACTGTTGCAAGAAGTAGACCCGATTCGACACGGTGACCTGACCGTTCGTGCTCGCGTCACCGCTGACGAGATTGGTACTGTTGCTGACTCTTACAACGCGACGGTAGAAAGCTTGCAGAAGATTGTGGCACAGGTGCAAGCCGCTGCCACTCAAGTAGACCAGGCAACACGCGACAACGAAGCCTCGGTGCAAAATCTCTCGGAGGAAGCATTGCGGCAATCCGCTGAAATTACCACGGCTCTGAGTCGGATTGAAGAAATGTCCGAAGTGGTGCAAGCCGTCGCCATCAGTGCCGAACAAGCAGAAGCCGCAGCCCAACAAGCTGCTCAAACGGTGGATGAAGGCGATGCAGCAATGAACCGCACCGTCGCTGGAATTCAAGCGATTCGAGCCACCGTTGCTGAAACTGCCAAGAAGGTAAAGCACCTGGGGGAGTCGTCGCAACGTATCTCAGCAGTGGTGGAGTTGATTAGCAGCTTTGCCGCTCAGACAAACATGCTCGCGCTCAATGCTTCAATTGAAGCCTCTCGTGCCGGAGAAGAAGGACGCGGCTTTGCCGTCGTTGCCGCAGAAGTGCGAGTGCTCGCCAGACAATCAGCAGAAGCAACCGAAGAAATCAGGAAGCTGGTCGCGAGCATTCAAGCAGAGACGAATGAAGTGGTCGCGACGATGGAGTCGGGCACCGAGCAGGTTGTCAGTGGAACCCGACTAGTGGATGAAACGCGACAGAGCTTGAACAAGATTACGGCTGCCACGGCTCAAATTAGTCGCCAGGTGAAAGCAATTGCACAAGCGGCAACGATGCAAACGGAAGCATCTAAAACGGTGACGCAAACAATGCAAGGGGTGGTGCTGATTGCCAACCGTACTTCAGAGGAAGCGGCTCAGGTGGCTGCTTCGTTTGAGCAACTGCGGCAGGTGGCTCAGGATCTCCAGATTGAAGTGAGTCAGTTCAGAGTTAGCTAATCCTCATTCTGTTGGGTTTCGCTTTGCTTCACCCAACCTACTTTCCAATCCCCAATTCTCACCCTGCATCATGGCAATCAACCCTGATATTCGCGACCAAGCCTATCAATTTTTTATTCAAGAGGCTCCTGAGCTGTTGCAGGTGATTGAATCTGGGTTGCTGACGTTGCAGCAGGAGCGCAATACAACCATAGTTCATAATTTAATGCGGGCCGCCCACTCGATCAAGGGAGGTGCTGCTAGCGTGGGCTTGGAAGCGATCGCCACCCTGGCTCACCGTCTAGAAAACATCTTTAAAGCATTCTACAGCGACAGCCTAATCGTTGATGCTGAGCTAGAAGACCAGTTGCTCCAGGCTTACGATTGCCTACGATTGCCCCTGATGTTGCGGATTACGATGGGTTCCTTTGATGCTGAGCAAGCCCTGGCGATCGCCGAACCCGTTTTCAGTCAAATTGAGGAACGCTTTGGCGATGCCCTCACCCAAACGGAAAACTACATTCCTAGTTCTTCTGATTTGGGGGTTGATATGATTTCCTCAATTTTGGAAATCGATGTGGCGCAAGGATTAGAGCGGCTTGCCGCAGTTGTCGCCAATCCCCAAAACTATGAAGTCGCAGGTGAATTGCGCGCTCAGGTAGAAGTTTTTGCGGGTTTCGCTGAGTTGATGAATCTGTCGGAATTTGAGGCGATCGCTGAAACAGTAAAAACAGCTTTAAATGCTAACCCTGACCGAGTGCTAGAAATCACCAAACTAGCAATGGCTGACTTTGAACGCAGTAGACAAGCCGTGTTGGCTGGCGGAGTAAATCAGTTGGAGTTGGGTCAAGGCGCTCCCTCTGAAGCTTTGATAGCGCTGACGGTGCCTGCTGCGCCAGTTGCGTCATCCGTCTCCACCACTGAATCTCTCACCATTGATGCGGCAATCCCCTTACTCCAAGATATTTTTGGCGATGGAGTTAGCCCGTTTGATCTGCCTATTCAGTCACAAGATACAAATCAGGAGGCTATTGGCGATCGCTTAGATATTACTCAAACCGATGATCAGCTTGATTTAGAGATAGATCCAATAGCAGTCTACGAAACAATTTGCGAAGTCGATCTGTTAATGGGTGAAGCGGAACTGGTAACCCGCAGTATCCCCAACCCCATGAACCTTGAGGAACCGTTGAATGTTGAGTGGGTTGCTTATTTATCAGAGTCAGCAAAAACGCTGGCTTCTTCTGACGTACTCACGCCGACGGAAACCGCATCTGAAGAGGCTTCAACCGAGAGTTTTGTCAATACTTCTATCCTGCCAGAGCTACAGAATGTTGATCTACTCCGGAGTGATATCTCTGATAATGTACCTGAAAATATAGAGTCTGCTATTCAATCGATTGAACAGATCTTCGATCGCTTTCCCCAGATGCAGTCCTCTGAGCAATCTTTGCCAGATCCAACTTCTAATTCCTCAACGAATGCACTGCAAGTTCCTTCACCAGTAGATCTCCCTGGAGCAATTCAACCGAGTCAAATTCAGCCCCATCAAAGTAGCGCGATCGCTCCCAATAAATCTGCTGATCGGCGAACGGCGATCGCCACCAACCTCAGCAAAAGACCCCACCCCCCTATTCAGCAAGGGGAAGCAGTGATCACGCCAAATCTCACCGTTCGAGTTGGCTCAGAACGACTTGAACGAATGAACAACTTGGTCGGTGAACTGGCAATCAACCGAGATGGTCTTTCCCTACAAAATGAGCAGCTTCAGACCTCTCTCAAGGAATTGCTAAGCCGCTTTGCTCGATTTCGAGACACCGTGAGTCATCTGCGAGAATTGTCTGACCAAATGTTGGTGGAGCCAGAGCGCCGCAGCTCTCGCTGGGAATCGTTGTCAGCCAGCCAAACCAATACAGAACCAACAGAAAAGTTTCCAACTCGTGCGTTTAACCCTGTTCCGGCTACGTCTGTCACTTCTGCCCTGGCAGAGTTTGACCCGCTAGAGATGGATAGCTATGGGGCTTTACATACTCAAATCCAGGAAATTTTAGAAGATATCGCACAGCTTGAAGAAACCGTAGACGACGTTTCTTTATTTGCTGGACACTCTAACCAAATTTTGGATCAACAGCGAAGCATGTTGACTCAGCTTCGAGATGAGTTGATCTGGGCCAGGATGTTTCCGCTGGGCGAGGTGATCAATCGCTTTCCTCGGATGATTCGTGACTTGTCCACAACCTATCACAAACCCGTCGCACTGAAGCTGTCGGGAGCAGGAGTGCTAGTGGATAAAGCGATTCTAGAGAGACTGTTTGATCCGTTGCTGCATTTACTCCGAAATGCATTTGACCACGGAATTGAGCCTGTCAACGTAAGACAGCAGCGAGGCAAACCAGAGCAAGGACAAATTGAGATACGGGCTTATCACAAAGGCAATCAAACAATTATTCAGGTCAGGGACGATGGTCAGGGGCTAGATTTAAATCGGATTCGGAGTCGAGCGATCGCCCTGGGTTGGATAGACGCAGAACAGGCTGCAACCCTAGACCCTGCTCAACTGTACGAACTCATCTTTGAACCAGGATTTTCCACTGCCCGCCAGGTGACAGAGCTATCGGGGCGAGGCATAGGGTTAGATGTGGTGCGATCGCAACTGCGATTGATCAAAGGAACTGTCACTGTTACCTCTACGCCTGGACGAGGCACCATTTTCACTCTATATCTACCCCTTACCTTAACTATTGCCAAACTGGTGATTTGTCTGATCGGCTCCACTGCAGTGGCGTTACCCGCTGACAGCATCGAAGAAATTCTGAATCCGCAACCGGGACAAGTGCGACGGTCAGGCACTCAGCGCTACCTGAATTGGCGAGAACAAATTATTCCCACTTACCGTTTAGCAGACTTACTCAGCTACAGTTGCCCGTTGCCCGAAAATCCGCCCAGCAAGGCTTTGTCCACTATTTCATTGCCCAAAGATTGGTCGCTGCCGATGCTGGTGTTGCGCCAAGAGCAGCAAATCTTTGCATTGGAAGTCGATCGCCTGGTGACAGAGCAAGAACTCGTGATTAAACCCTTTGGGTTGGCGATCGCCCCTCCCAGCTATGCTTACGGTTGCACCATTTTAGGGGACGGTAGCCTGATTCCTGTGATCGACGGGGCGGCGCTCCTGGCGCTGAGCTTCAATCAACCCACAACCGCAACGCTGATCACAGAAGAATATGAGCCAATGCCTGCTGTACAGCCGCAGGCATTATTTCCTGCCAAAAAACCGCCCGTGATTAAAGCGGCTCAAAGCCCAACGGTTTTGATCATTGACGACTCTGTAACGCTGCGGCGAACAGCGGCAATCTCTTTAGAAAGGGCAGGCTTTCGGGTAACGCAGGCAAGAGATGGACGAGAGGCGATCGCCCAGTTGCAACATGCCACGGTGCAAATCATTGTGTGTGATATTGAGATGCCCAACATGAATGGCTTTGAGTTCCTGAGTCAGCGCCGCAAAGACGCAAAGTTGGTGGCTATTCCCATCGTCATGCTTACCTCTCGGAGCAATGAAAAACATCGCTGGCTTGCCAACCAACTGGGAGCTAGCGCCTATTTCACAAAGCCCTATCTAGAACAGGAATTTATTACCACTCTGAAAAATATGCTGGATGTGCCGGGTAAGGCGCTAGCTGCGATCGCCCAATCCACTTAATACTTCTGGGCTTAAACTCGATTGGCATTGCTCATGTCGATTACACTGTCTGAAGCTTGTTGGCAAAATAGGACGATGCAATAATCAATCCGGCTCCTACCCACTGAATTAAACTGGGTCGTTCACCGAGGATCAAAATCGCACTGGTTACACCAAAGACCGGAATGAGCGCGACGTAAAAAGCAGCGTGGCTGACTGGCAGATTTTGCAAGGCAGTTAAATAGAGCAAGAACGCCAAAGCATACTGCATAACGCCTGACCCGACTGCAAGCAGCCAAAAGGGAAGTGAAATATGGGCGGCATTCACTTCATAGTTTGAATTTAGAACTGACAAAGCACTAAAACATAGCACCGTTACCATTAAACCGACAAACTGCTGGGAAGCAGTAAGCTGTAATGGATCTGAGTTAGCAATCTGTTGCTTGCTCAAAATCACATAAAATACCGCAAAGAGAGTGCCAAGCAGCACGAGCAAATCGCCGCTAAATGAGGCATAGTTTGTGCCTTCATCCCTCAACAGCAGCAGGCATACGCCTACAAAGCTAATCCCAGCTAGCAAAAATTTTATCCGAGTGAGTTTCTCACCTAGGAAGACTGCGGCAAACAAAACTGTCAGAATCACTTCAGAAGAGCCAATTAATGTTGCTTTGCTGGCAGTGGTCATTTCTACGCCAAAGGTTCCGACCATGTAAGCAAGAGCCGGTTCAAAAATTCCTGCAAAACCTTGTTTAAGGTTGCTCCAGGAAAACGGCAGTTGGCGATTTTGGCAATAGCAGGCGATCGCCAGAAAGCTGACACTGGACAGCAGTTGAATAATCAGCAGCGTGGTGGGCCTAATTTCTGAGAGAGCAATTTTAGTGAGCGTTAGCCCTACTCCCCAGCAAAAGGCGTAGCTCAGAGCAATAACGATTGGGTTCATGGATTTACCATCTGACAATATTTCTGTTCAACGGGGCAGCGATCGCCCGGACACACTTCTTCCTCACACAGACGACAAATCGCAAAGGCGCGCAACTCGCTCGTCGTCATTGCGGAGAGCATCTTTTCCAAAAGCTGAGTTAACTGTGCGGATTCATCAGCCGTAAGCGAATTAACCGCAGCTTGCAACGGTTTTCGCCGCTCAGCCAGAATTGTTTTGCGCCTTTCATGTCCTGTATCTGTGAGAAATAAGGCAAGCGTTCGACCATCTGCACCAGCCCTGCGCTCAACTAGCCCCTGCGTCTCTAGTCGATCGATCAAACGAACCGTTCCAGGATGAGAAAGGTCTAGAATTTGCCGCAGCGCATTGATTGAAAGTCCAGGTTCTACACCTAAAGTGACCAGTGCAGCAGGCGTTTCGCCGCCATGTCCGGCATTTTCCTCAACTGCAGCACTCAAGCCATCAACAATGCTCAACGCCATAGCACCCAAAAGGTTCAGGGTTCGCTCTTGATCCATAGGTGGAATCTCTTAAGTATGTATGCATCATGCATATTTAAGAGCTGAATGTAAAGGAGAAGTTTTGGCTCATGTCTAGGAGGTAAACGCTAAGCTAAAACTGTTCGTCTTAGTAAAGAGTCATTGGCTCCATGTCACTGATTACTGTGCGTCAGGAAGGGTTGTACTGTGAGCAGGGAGGGTTTTATATTGACCCCTGGCGATCGGTAGATTGTGCCCTGATTACGCACGCTCACTCTGACCACGCCCGCTCTGGCGCAAATCAATACATTGCTACTCACATCTCCGAAGGGATTTTGAGGAAACGTCTGGGCGATGAGATCAATCTTCAGGGAGTTGAATATGGTGAAAAACTAAAGTTAGGGAATACCTGGGTTTCCTTTCACTCTGCCGGTCATGTGCTTGGCTCAGCTCAAATTAGAGTGGAATGTGGCGATCAGGTTTGGGTGGTGTCAGGAGACTACAAGCGATGTGCAGACCCGACTTGTGCCCCGTTTGAAGTTATTCCCTGTGATGTGTTTATCACCGAAGCAACCTTTGGTTTACCCATTTATGAGTGGGATACGGGAGAGGAAACCTGCCGCCAGATTTACCAGTGGTGGCAGAGTGATTTAGAACGACCTTCTCTACTGTTCTGCTACTCTTTTGGGAAAGCGCAACGGATATTGGGTGAGTTGTGCAAATTCAGCGATCGCCCCGTATATGTGCATGGTGCAGTTCACGTCTTGACCGAAATCTACAGACAGGTCGGCGTGAAAATGCTAGAAACTATTTCCACTACTGAGATGCCTCGCAGCCACAAATACACTGGCGATCTGGTGTTGGCTCCTCCTTCCGCGCACCGTTCCAGCTGGATGAAACGCTTTGTGCAGCCCCAAACCGCTTTTGCATCAGGCTGGATGGCGGTTCGAGGTGCCCGACGCAGACGGGGTTACGAACGGGGATTTGTGCTGTCTGACCACGCGGACTGGTCCGGTTTAGTTAATACGATTTTGCAAACGGGTGCTAAAACGGTGTACGTGACTCATGGGCAGTCCGAAGTTCTTTCCCGTTACTTACATGAAACCTATGACTTAAATGCTCAGCCCTTAAAGACTTTGTTTGAAGGGGAAGGAGATATCTAATGAAACGGTTTTCTCAACTGTTTCAGCAGGTTGACGCAACCACCTCGACGAATGAAAAAGTAAGAGCGTTGCGGCAATATTTCTATGATGAAATTCCTGAGAATGCGGTTTGGGCAATCTATCTGTTTTTGGGCAAAACTCGCAAGCGGCTGATTACCTCCCGAGTGTTGAGGGATGTCTTTCTGCAAATATCTGATATTCCAGAGTGGTTGTTTGAAGATTGCTACGCCCATGTAGGAGATTCAGCCGAAACGATCGCCCTATTGCTGCGCCACAGCCCCCTGGAGTCTCAGGAGAAAGTGGATCGCCCCTTACACGAGTGGATGGAAAAGGTAATTCCCCAGGTTAAAACGGTTCAATCTGAGGGGGAATTGCGGGATTTAGTGGTGTCCTGGTGGGCTTCCCTGGAAGACACAGAAATTTTTGTCTTAAACAAAGTTTTGACGGGTGCATTTCGGGTTGGCGTGTCCGAGAAGCTATTAGTGAAGGCATTATCAGCAGAGTACAACTTACCCGAATCGGTTTTGGCCCATCGGCTGATGGGTGACTTTGAGCCGTCGATAAACTTCTATCGTCAACTGATTCAAACAGACAATGAGGAACTTGCCCCCAGTCAGCCTTACCCTTTCTTCCTAGCTTCTCCATTGGATGAAGATCGTTTTCAGGAAGAAGAACCCGCTAGATGGCAAGCCGAGTGGAAGTGGGATGGCATTCGCGCCCAGATTATTAAACGAGCGGATGAGGTATTTATCTGGTCACGCGGAGAAGATCTAATTACTCAGCAGTTTCCAGAATTGGTGGAGGGGTTTCAGCTACTTCCCAATGGGCATGTAGTGGATGGGGAAATTTTGTGCTGGGAGGGCGACCGTCCCATGAATTTCAATGCTCTGCAAAAGCGACTGGGACGAAAATCAGTCACCAAAAAGCTGCTGGCAGAAAACCCAGTTCACTTTATTGCTTATGATTTGCTGGAACATAACAGTCAGGATATTCGAGAAAAACCTTTGCTCGAACGGCGAAACCTTCTGGCTGAGCTGTTAACTTCCCTTTCTACTAGTCTGACAACCGTTTCCACTTCACTAAGCTTTTCGTCTTTTGCGGATTTGCAGGAGTTAAGGGAGCGATCGCGCCAGCAAGGGGCAGAAGGGCTAGTGATCAAAGCCAAAGACAGTCCCTACCTAGTTGGGCGCAAGCGCGGCTACTGGTGGAAATACAAAGTCAATCCAATGTCGTTAGATGCAGTCCTGATTTATGCTCAGGCAGGCACGGGCAAACGAGCAAACCTGTTTACGGACTACACCTTTGCCCTCTGGCACAACGGAGAACTCGTTTCCTTTGCCAAAGCTTACTCAGGGTTAGACAATGACGAGATTAATGAGCTAGACAAATGGATTCGCAGACATACCATTGAAAAGTTTGGTCCGGTTCGCTCGGTTGAGCCGATCCAGGTCTTCGAGATTGGATTTGAAGGAATCACCGAGTCAAAGCGTCATAAATCGGGTATTTCGGTTAGATTTCCGCGAATTCTGCGCTGGCGTAAAGATAAGCCCGTTGAAGAAATAGACACGCTCCAGACTGCCTTTGAACTGCTCAAAACGATAGAGCAATCTAATTAATTGGGTCATAGAACCTATTCTCCGAAAAAATACTGAGCCCACAATCGGATTGTACGGACACGATGTATCGGTTCTTAAAGAAGACGAAGTCAGGATTGAGCAACTCTTTGAGAGACATCACTTTTCAAATAAAAGCTATTAGCAGCATGAGTCTTCAGGTTCTCTAAAATGTTTATTCTTCAGCACTGCCCAATAAATTTACAGATGTAAAGCCTATTATTTTTTAATGAAAGGTAAAGTCTGTTACTCCTTTGCTGAAGTCTACGTGAAGTGCTACACAACACGTACCAAATGATACATACTGAAGGAGTAACAGGTGAACAACCTCTCTCCGCTTCTTCAAAAGAAAGCTTTAAACATGAAAATGACTGCATTTCTGCCTACTGCTGTAGGTGCTTTGGCGATCGCTCTCTCCGCTTCACTTCCAGCTCAAGCATTTACCTTTTCATTTGGCTCAAGCAGCCAATCTTCTAACCCTCAGGCAACGGGTGCTTCAGCCCTACTGACCTTCGACTTTAGCGAGGTAGTTGGCAACTCCAATGCAATCAAAGTTGACCTCAAGATTGAAAATACGACAGGCGACTCAATTTTTGGGGCTGGCGCAACCACTTCAAAGCTGACCGGAATCGCTCTCGATCTACTGCCCGGCCTGACTGTTAACCCAACCTCATTTGTAGGCGACCAGTATCTTGATACCTTCCTAACTAAAGTCAACTTCACTCCTTTCAGCAACTCTGCGGGCAACTTCAGCATTGGAATTGCTGACAACAACAACTTTGAAGGTGGTCAAGCCACCGATGCGTTACCTCAAGGAGCAACATCTCAAATTAGCTTTGTGGTAGCTGGCTTTACTCCCGGAAAGACAGCAGCAGAGCTAGAAGCAGAGTTTCTTGCTGCCTACTCTGATACCACTGATGGAGTTGACATTGCGGCTCGCTTCCAGCAGGTGAATGCAGGGGCAGGTAGCGATAAGCTGCTTGGTGGAACGCCGGGTGATGATGATGAGGTAACGGTTCCTGAGCCTGCTACTGTCCTCGGCTTAAGCCTGATTGGTGGTGTATTTGCAACCCGTCGTCGCAAGCTGTGCCAAGCATAGTCGGAAAGCTTGCGTGTTAGTCGTGTATCCCTTGAATAAGTAGAAACGAAAGTTTAAAGTCCTCAGATTCTTGGAATTTGAGGATTTTGAATTTTTGGGCGATCGCTCGTCTGGAGCATCTGGGAAACCACTATATGCGTCGGTTTGTGTATTGGCATCCTGGTGCTGTTCCGTGAATACCTCAACAAGCGAGGCAAGTGAGAACAATGGTTATCTGCTAATGCTTACGCGGTTTATCTCATTCACGTCGTGATTGTAATTGGACTACAAATCGGGTTTGCCCCGCTGCCAATTCCACCGTTGCTTAAATTTTTTGGAGTGACCCTGATTGGGGTACCTCTGTGTTTTTTGTTTAGCCACTACCTGCGAAAATTGCCGATCGCCAGCACGATTCTCTAGCTATATTGCATTAGCGTGCAGATTAGAAAAGGACCAGCACTCTATTGCTGATTGCGTTATAACGTTTCTCTAAAAAAGAGGCTACAGATGAAAGGGTGCCCTTTCATCTGTAGCCTCTTTTTTAGAATTGGTATTAGATGTTTGCAGGAAGACTTTCGCTTTGGGGTTATTTCTGGGAGTATCCTAAATAACTTTTCTCAGGCAGAGCTATGACTACCGCGAAAAATATTACTTCAGAAGTGAACTTGAGCGACCTATCTCAGCGTTATCTGAATCGGGAACTGAGTTGGCTGGAGTTTAACAGGCGGGTGCTGCATGAGGCGTTAGATTCTCGCGTTCCCCTACTAGAGCGGCTCAAATTTGTTGCTATCTTTAGCACGAACCTGGATGAGTTTTTTATGGTGCGGGTAGCTGCAATCAAAGAACAGATTGAAGCTCAAGTCAGTAAATTGACCCCCGATGGACTCACTCCCCAGGAACAGCTTGATCTGATTTGTCCGCATCTGCGGCCAATGGTGACTCAGCAACACCGTCACTTTGAGCAAGAACTGCGTCCAAAACTAGCGGAGAAAGGTATCCATATTCTGAACTATATGGATTTGACTCAAGAGCAGCGGCTTTACCTGCGGCACTTTTTTGAAGAGCGAATTTTTCCGGTATTAACGCCGCTAGCAGTCGATCCGGGACATCCGTTTCCCCATATTTCTAATCTCAGTTTGAACTTAGCCGTGGTGGCAAAAGATCCAGAAACGGGAACCGAACATTTTGCCAGAGTAAAGGTGCCAAATATTTTGCCGCGATTTGTGGTGTTGCCGGAGGAGTTGCAGCGGCAAAACGGACAGCACACCGTTTGGGCAGGCGTACCGTTAGAGCAGGTGATTGCTCACAACCTGGAGTTTTTGTTTGCGGGAATGAATATCCAGGAATATTATCTGTTTCGGGTGACGCGAGATGCCGATATCGCAGTGCAGGAGGATGAGGCAGATGACCTGCTGCTGGCGATCGAACAGGGACTCCGCAGGCGGCGAATGGGCGGATTTGTGGTGCGATTAGAGATCCAAACCTCCACGCCTGACTGGGTGCGACGAACACTGATGCGAGAAATGGATTTGGCTGAGAATGATGTGTATGAGGTAGACGGGCTGCTCAATCTAAAGGATTTGATGGCTCTCATGGGGTTGCCGTTGCCTGAGCTAAAGGACAAACCCTGGGCTCCCGTTGCCCCACCTCGCTTGCAGGCGGCGATCGCCTCCCACGATGACCTGCTTAGCCAGGAAGCTCACGAAGATTTTTTCTCGGTGATTCGCCAACGCGATTTGCTGGTACACCATCCCTACGAATCTTTTTCAGCATCGGTACAGCAATTTATCACGCAGGCGGCGGCTGACCCGAACGTACTGGCGATCAAGATGACCCTCTACCGCACTTCAGGAGACTCCCCAATTGTCAAAGCCCTGATTGCTGCGGCTGAAAATGGTAAACAGGTAGTTGCCCTGGTGGAGCTAAAAGCCCGCTTTGATGAGGAGAACAACATTCTCTGGGCACGGCGGTTAGAAAGTACCGGCGTGCATGTAGTGTATGGGCTAGTGGGGCTAAAAACGCATACCAAAGTGGTGCTGGTGGTGCGGCAGGAGGGTGATCCAAAAGGGAATAGCATAGCCCCGCGCATTCGTCGCTATGTTCATGTTGGCACGGGCAACTACAACCCCAAAACTGCCAGACTCTACACCGATCTAGGTTTGTTAAGCTGCCGAGAAGAGTTAGGTGCAGATTTGACCGATTTGTTTAATTACCTTACAGGTTGTTCTCGACAGAGCGCTTACCGCAAGCTACTGGTGGCTCCAGTCAATTTGCGTCATCGCATGACTGAATTGATTCGCCGCGAAACCCAACATAGCCGTAACGGAGATCAGGGACGCATCACCGCTAAGATGAATTCCCTGGTCGATCCGCAAATTATTGCCGCTTTGTATGAAGCCTCTCAGTCAGGGGTCGAGATCGATGTCGTTGTGCGCGGCATGTGCTGTCTACGTCCCGGCGTGAAAGGCATGAGTGAGAATATCCGGGTCATCAGTATTGTGGGGCGCTATTTAGAACACTCGCGTATCTTCTACTTTCACAATAATGGTCAGCCAGAGACGTTTATCGGTAGCGCTGACTGGATGCCTCGCAACCTCGATCGCCGCGTGGAAGCCGTTACCCCAATCGATGATCCAGAGATTGCCAAAACGCTAAAGGATTTATTAGATATTTTCTTATCCGATAATCGTCAAGCTTGGGAACTTCAGCCTAGCGGCGAATATGTGCAGCGCCGCCCTACCAAAGATGAGCCTGAGGGCAACGCTCAAACTATCTTGATGGAAAAAGCATTGCAATCAGTAGGAACATTGAAATCAGTTTAATCAGGATATTGCGATCGCTCAACCCTCAATCATGACAACCGGCATGACAACAGGACTAGCCCAATTAACCCAAAATCAGCTGATCAGATGGGCAGAGAGTGCCCAAAAGAGGGCAGTTCACGGGCGAGTCATCGAGCGTATTGATCAATTGGCTCAAGCCGATGCGCGCTGGTTTGCCGTTCAGATTGAGGTTGGGCTGGGCAATAGTTACTGCTGTGGCAACACAACGCTGACTTTTCCGCTGATGAGCGCGATCAAGCCATTTCTGCTGCTCTATCTGTTGGAGCGCTGGGGAGAACAGGAGGTCTTTCAACAGATTGGGGTTCAACCCTCTGATGCTCCCTTCAATTCTTTAAAGCAACTGATTGTTGATCGGGGTCGCCCTCGTAACCCAATGATTAACAGTGGGGCGATCGCCCTCACCGAAAAGTTACCTGGAGACAACGCAAGTCAGCGCTGCCAGAACCTATGCGACTGGTTAAACGAGCGATCGGGTGCTCAACTGTGGCTAGATGAGGAAATGCTTGCCTCAGTTCGTTTGGCAGGCAGAGAAGTCAATCAATCCCTTGCTCGTTACCTATCAGAAGCAGGATATTTAGAAAATTTGGAAATGGCACTTGATGCTTATGAACAGATTTGCTGTTTGTCAGGTCAGGTGAGAGACTTGGCGCGCTTGGGTAAACTGCTAGCGATTGAAAGTGATTGGCTAAAGCCGCTCCATCGCCAGATCGTGAATGCAGTCATGCTGACTTGTGGTTTATACGAAGCATCCAGTCGCTTTGCCATTCGGATAGGACTGCCGATAAAGTCAGGAATTAGTGGAGCGCTGCTGGCAGTCGTACCCGGACAAGGGGCGATCGCCTGCTACGGTCCCGCTTTGGATAGTGTAGGAAATTCTGTTGCAGGTCTTGCCTTCATCGAAGCTTTATCAAAAGAATTACAGCTTAATCTATTTGGATAATCCATCATCTCTATAGTTGTAGCCAAAAAAGGTAGCAATACTCAGTCCTGCCACTCTTTTTTGGCTAACTTAAGTGACTAACATTTCCCTTTTTTGCACAAATCACCAAATATTGATATACATTTGTATGTGACAAGTGTGATAAATCATCCAATTCGCACTTTAATAGAGAAAGAAAGGATTGAAAGAGTAAGCAACAGTGCGGTAACTGCAGGTTCTTTTTTTCTGTGAAACCAGCCCTGCATGAAACTTTCAACCTTCCAATTTCAGTCTTAAAGCTACAGTCAATCAAGGAATCTCTAACAATGCCGAAGACAAACCGTGTCGATGATCCAACCCTGTCTAAGTTAATGGAGGTTGAATCCGATCTGGCAGCTCAAGAAGCGCAACTATTTGCTCAACTTGAAACGATTCGTGAAAAGCGTGGCAGCTTGCAATCTGTAATCAACATCTTTTCACCAGATTCAGCTCCAGCAAACAGTTCTGACACTGCCAATAAAAAATCTGCTGTTAAGCAGGCTGAACCTGATCTCGAATTGCTCACTTCTGCTGTTCAAACTGCTGTCGCTTCTCCTGAAACAAATGGTTCAAACGGAGCAGCCCCCGCAGAAAAAACTAAAAAAACTCGTCGCCCTCGTGCAACTCAAGCCAAGGCTCCTGCACCTCGCAAAGGTTCTCGTAGAGGACAAGATTTGCAGAATTACATGCGATCGGAGTTTGGTGGTTCATCTCTCACACAGGCCGTTCTAACTGTATTAGAAGGTCAAAAAGATGGAGTGGTAAGCATTCCAGAGGTAATTGGCTCTATCTTTGTTTATGAAACGCCAAGAGAAATGCGGAGCAAAGCTAGCACCCGGATTGCTAACATTCTCTCAACCGGTTTGAAAAGCAATAAGTGGTATCGGGGCAAAACTGGACACTACAGCCTCTCCAAAGAAGCCGCAAGTGCTGATCTAGCTTCTTAACCTGGTGATTTACCCGATGGTGATTTACGCTATTGGGAAGTCTCCCTGCATTTGCTCATGCATTTTTTTAATAAGTTAGAGTCGGCGATCGCACACCATTCCAGTTTGCTGATCGTCGGACTTGACCCAAACCCAGAACTGTTGCCCGCTCAATTTAACAGAGCCACAACATCAGAGTATCGCTGGAATGATAGCCCTTACCCTGGCGATACTCTCATTGAAGGGTTATGGCAATGGTTACAGTTCATCATTGCCGAAACGAGTGAATTGGTCTGTGCCTACAAGCCAACGTTGGGCTTTTATCAGGCATTAGGTGTCCCCGGAATGGAACTGTTGCAGCGAGTTTTACAAGCAATTCCATCTCACATTCCGGTTATTTTAGATGCCAAGCATGGAGACTTAAACACCAGCACTCCCTTTGCCCGTAGTCTGTTTGAACAGTGGCGGGTCGATGCTGTGACGCTCAACCCTTATGTTGGGCAAGATCTAGTTGCTCCTTTTCTGGTGTATCCCGGCAAGGCAGTGTTTTTGCTTTGCTGTACGTCTAATCCATCTGCTTTGGCGGTGCAAGAGTCTATTCAAGTTCAAACCGCACAAGCCCAAACGGTGCAAACTCAGCCCAATCTAGGTTTGCCACTCTATCTCCAGGTTGCTAAGGAGTCAAGAAACTGGGGGACACCAGAGCAATTGGGATTAGAAGTAGGAACTACACTTCCCTCGGTCTTGAGCAGTGTACGGGCGATCGCCCCAGAGCGCTTAATTCTGGCACGAAGCATCTGGCAGGAGGGGGTAGATCTCTCCCAAATGCTAGCGGCAGGTCTAGATGTAAATGGGGAGGGGTTACTGATTCCTATCCCTCAAGACTGGCTGGGTCAGGCTGATTTGTCTACAGCGGTGCGATCGCTGCGAGATCAGGTTAATTTAGCCAGAGCCAAAGCTGTGCGTGAAGGAGCAACCTGTGACCTCTGGGTATCCGATGTTTGCACCCTGGAGCAACAGCCCCACCTGGAGCTCATCTTGCAGCTTTATGATATTGGCTGCATCCTGTTTGGCGAATTTGTTCAGGCGTCGGGCGAAACTTTTCCCTATTACATTGATCTGCGTAAGATCATCTCGAATCCCCAGATCTTTCACAGGATTCTAAATGCTTACGCAGATATTCTCACAACGCTTGAATTTGACCGGATTGCAGGCATTCCCTACGGTTCCTTGCCAACCGCAACAGGGTTATCCCTGCGGCTAAACCGTCCCATGATTTTTCCTCGCAAAGAAGTGAAAGCGCATGGCACTCGTCGCCTGATCGAAGGCAATTTTGAGCCTGGAGAAACGGTAGTCGTCGTTGATGATATTTTGATCAGCGGTAACAGCGCTATGGAAGGAGCCGCAAAGCTGCAATCCGCTGGGTTAGAGGTCCGCGACATCGTTGTGTTTTTGGATCACGAAGGTGGCGTAAAAGATAGATTGCGGAGTAATGGGTACACGGCCCACTCGGTACTCACGCTATCGGAAGTGACTGAGGCACTCTATCAATCAGGGCGCATCAGTCAAAAGCAGTTTGAGGCATTGGCAGAAGCCGAGGCCTCTTAATTTTTGTTATTGGTTACTCATCATTCGTCATTTGTTGTTCATCATTCATTAGACTGCCATCAATCACTTTTTTGAAGCGTGAACGGTAGCGTGGCAGGGCGGCGCTACCGTTCACACAGAAGGTCTATTGTAAGGTGATGACCAGTGACTAGTGACGAATGACCAATGACCCAATACATCCTCGCCTTTGATCAAGGCACAACCAGTTCGCGGGCAATTGTGTTTAATCACAGTGGCGATATTCTCTCCATTGCCCAGAAGGAGTTTCGCCAAATTTTTCCGCAACCGGGTTGGGTTGAGCATGATGCAAATGAGATTTGGTCGTCTCAACTGGGGGTCGCAAATGAGGCGATCGCCCACATTGGCATTCGTGCTAGAGATATTGCGGCGATCGGCATCACCAATCAGCGAGAAACGACTCTGGTTTGGGATAGGAAAACTGGACAGCCAATTCACAATGCAATCGTTTGGCAAGACCGTCGCACTGCCGGTCATTGTGATCAGCTGAAGGCGGCTGGTTATGAATCAACTTTTCAACAAAAAACGGGATTAGTGATTGATTCCTACTTCAGTGGCACAAAACTGAAGTGGCTGCTTGATCATGTTCCCAACGCGCGTCAGAGAGCCGAACGGGGTGAACTCGCCTTTGGCACGATTGACTCCTGGTTAGTGTGGAAACTGACCGATGGAGAACTTCACATCACTGATGCGACGAATGCCTGCCGTACTTTGCTTTTTAACATTCACACCTGTGAGTGGGATGAGGAATTGCTGGAGATTCTAGAAATTCCCCGTTCGGTGTTGCCAGAGGTTCGCTCCTCATCAGAAGTATATGGACACACCGCAGAAGGAATCTTGGGTGCAAGAGTGGCGATCGCAGGCATCGCGGGTGACCAGCAGGCGGCAACCTTTGGGCAGGTGTGTGGCGATCGCGGCATGGCTAAAAACACCTATGGCACGGGCTGCTTTGTGCTGCTCAACATTGGCGACGAGCCGGTTCTCTCCCGCTATAAGCTGCTCACCACCATTGCCTGGAAACTAAATCATCGAATCAACTACGCCTTAGAAGGCAGCATCTTCATCGCGGGTGCCGTTGTGCAATGGCTACGGGATGGACTGGGCATCATTCGCAACAGTGCAGAAGTGGAATCGCTGGCAATGAGTGTTCCCGATAATGGCGACGTTTACCTGGTGCCTGCCTTTGTGGGTCTGGGTGCGCCCCACTGGGACAGCTACGCTCGCGGTACCATCGTCGGGCTAACTCGTGGCTCCACCAGCGCCCACATCGCCCGTGCCGCCTTGGAAAGCATCGCCTACCAGACGGCAGACGTACTCATTGCCATGCGGCAAGACTCTAACCTGGAGCTTTCAGAACTGCGGGTGAACGGCGGCGCGTCCCGAAACGACTTGCTAATGCAGTTTCAGGCAGACGTGCTAGGTGTTCCGGTGGTGCGTCCCAAAATCACTGAGACAACGGCTTTGGGAGCCGCTTACCTGGCAGGTCTGGCAGTTGGCTACTGGCAAGATGAAGCAGAAATTGCTCAGCAGTGGCAGGTCGAACGTCGATTTGAACCCAACATGAGTGATGACCAACGACATACGCTGCTTGCCTCATGGCATCAAGCGGTTGACCGTGCCCGCTGGCAAAGCCCTATCTCGTAAAGCTTTAAGGTTTTATGTAGAAACGGGGTTACTCCAGTTTGTTTTGCGTTGAAAGAATGACTGCATCTATACCGCTCTCTTGGAGGGGTAAGCTGCTTGGTGCTTCTTCAATTAGAAAACTAGCCGTGCCGCCCTGCCTCACCAAATCAGGCATAAACTCACCCAATCGGCGTAGCCGTTCTGGATTGTCGTCCCAGTTGACTGTGATTGACTGATCAATCGCAAAGTGTTCAATTCCGCTGAGTTGGACAAAGTGATAACCCATTGGAGTCCATTCGTCAGTTGTGATTTTGATGTGATGGCTGTTGCCACACCAGACCAGCAGTTTGGCACTAGAGGGCAGATTTTGTAAGCCGTTGACTAGATTCTCTGCCTGAACTCTCTCCCGTAAGTTTGTAAATTCTAGCGAAAGCGTGTCAGACGAGGGATATTCCTCAAAATCAATTTCGTAAGAAATTAGCGTCCAACCTAAACTCAAAGCTGCTTGAACAAAGGCTCTCATTTCAGGATGAGTCATGTAGTTTGCTGCATCTTCTGGTAATTTGGGCAACTGTCGAGTTTGGTTTGTCTCGGTTGCGACGAATTGTGTTAACGCTTCCATTGCCAGATAACGAACTCCTGCCGCATGAGCAACAGGTAGAATTTGTCGTCCAATTTCACGGCTGCGAATGTTTCTAGTAGCTCCGCTGTGGGCTTCGTTCATCATTACAACGGGCGATCGCTCAAACCCAACAGCGACCAGTTCTGAGGGCGATCGCCACCTCAAGTTTGAGTTAGGAGTTGCCCAACCCTGATGTCGAGCAGTGCCTAAACCGAGTAAAAGCCCTGCACCCGCTAAAAGCTTTCTACGCTTCAATCGGGTTGATAGTAGTCCTGACAAGGAACGATTTATCTGGTAAAAACTCTGGCTTCCTTGATTCTTATTGGGTTGACGCATTTGCTAGAAGCTATTTGTTCGTACTATTTAACTCTCTATAGTCCGAAAGTTAACTTAATGAAGCTTCATTTGCCTTCACCCTACTAGTCTTGAGTGTTGAAGTGTAGCGAGAGATAGAGGGCGATCGCCAATTCTCAGCTATTTCTGAAGTGACTGCTGAAATGTCTTCACCGCTTCAACGTGATTGGTCATGCCTATGCAACGTATTAACAAATCCAGATCAATTCCTTGCAATTCCTACACTGCTGGAAATCTTCTCATAGCGGAGCCTATCCTCTTCTGTTCGCAGGTGATAAACCTGTAACACACCGTCCTCCCAAAACCACACTTCAGGGGTCTTCAGCCGCTTGTATGCCTCTAGTTTGTTGATACCCCCACTGGTAAACACAACTTCGATGACTAAGTCAGGGCGCGATCGACCAGGGAACAGTTTATAAGACTCATCTGCTTCGCGTTTAACGGCAGTCGCTTCATTTTCTATTGTCATTGACCCCGTTGGGATGAAATCGTATCCTGCCATCAGTAGGTAAAGTTCTACTAAGGCTGCAATTCTTTTTTTAATTGTTTCATGCGGTTCTCCTGGCATCCGTCTGATCTCCAATATTCCATCTAAAAACGACAGTCGGTAGCCAGGACGGTCTAACAACTGCTCAACAGCTTTAAACTCCCTCCAGGGCAGTGGCTCAAACAGCAGAGGTTCTTCCTTTTGAATGGGAGCAATGATTGCTTGAGTCATAACATCCTCTAACTTTGGTGAATCTGATTCAACTCTCGTATCCCTGATTCGGCTGATGCCCTACCTCTTTGTCACTGCCCTTTTGAAAAATAAAACATAAGTGACAGTAAGCCAGTCATACGTTACGTAAGTTAGTTCCCAACCTTCTCTTCCTCTTCTAGTACACACAGCTTGCAATTCTGGGTATTTGGCGAAGCGAAATTTGAACAACCCGCCTACTACCTCCACGCTGTACTCCCAAAGCAGTAATTCTGACATTGCTTATCCTGTTTAATCCGTTACTTAAAACCCTGACGATCTATACATCTGCATTAGGAAAGGTAACCTATACCAATTCTTCGTGAAGCTGTATAGAACAAGAAGTATAAAAAGTAGGGACTTAAATAAAGAGCCCTGTTTCATTGAAGCTAGTTCTGTGTAAGCTCAAATCGAAATGGCATTACTAAGGTTTTACTTGCTCTTACCTTATCGATCAAAAGTTCTAAGGGTGGAATATTATAGAATTATTAAGGAATGTAAATCATGGTTGGCAGGTTTCCAATGTCGAGTCGTACCTATTCCAACGCTAAACGAGTAGTCGTGATTGGGGCGGGCATTGGGGGACTGACTGCAGCGGCGCTATTAGCGCATCGGGGTTATCAGGTGTTGGTGCTAGATCAGGCGCTGGTGCCGGGTGGGTGTGCTTCGACGTTTAAGCGACGCGGGTTTACATTTGATGTTGGTGCGACTCAAGTTGCAGGGTTAGAACCTGGAGGAATTCATCGTCGGATCTTTGCAGAATTAGACATTGATTTGCCAGAAGCAACTCCTTGCGATCCGGCTTGTGCAGTGTATTTGCCAGGAGAGACTCAACCGATCAGCGTTTGGCGTGACTCCGATCGCTGGCAGGCTGAGCGACAACGACAGTTTCCGGGCAGTGAACCGTTTTGGCAACTAATGGCAGACTTGTTTCGCTATAGCTGGGCATTTCAGTCCCGCGATCCGGTGTTGCCGCCCCGTAACCTGTGGGATTTTGGGCAGCTTGTTCAGGCGGTTCGTCCAGGAACGCTGTTTACGCTGCCACATACTTTTTCAACAGTGGGTCAGGTATTGCGCTGGTATGGGTTGGGGGGCGATCGCCGTCTCAAAACATTTCTTGACCTTCAGCTCAAGCTTTATTCTCAAGTTGATGCAGAAGATACGGCGCTGCTCTATGCAGCAACTGCGCTAGGGGTTTCTCAGGAGCCACAGGGACTTTATCATTTGCAGGGCAGTATGCAGGTATTAAGCGATCGCCTCGTGGCATCTCTAGAGCGGGATGGCGGCAAACTGCTGATGCGTCACACCGTTGAGCAGATTTATACGGAGAATGGGCAGGCAAAGGCGATCGCCATTCGCAATCAAAAAACAGGCGAAACCTGGACAGAAACCGCTGACCACATCGTCGCTAACGTCACTGTGCAAAATTTGATGCAGCTATTGGGCACAGAAGCTCCCAAAGGCTATGAGCGACGAGTAGAAAAATTGCCTTCAGCATCGGGCGCATTTGTGGTGTATCTGGGTGTTGACCAGTCTGCTATTCCTGCTGATTGTCCGCCGCATCTTCAATTTCTCTACGACTACGACGGACCAATTGGTGAAAACAATTCTTCATTTGTCTCGGTTAGCCATCCTGGAGATGGGCGTGCACCAGAGGGCAAGGCTACGGTAATTGCTTCCTCATTCACTGATCCAACAATCTGGTCACACTGCGACAACTATGAGTCATTGAAGCAGCAGTATACGGAAGAGGCGATCGTCCGCTTATCCCAATTCTTTCACCTCACTCCTGAAACCCTGGTTCATACTGAAGCGGCAACGCCACGCACCTTTGCTCACTTTACAGGGCGCGATCGCGGCATTGTCGGCGGCATTGGTCAACGCATCCCCACCTTTGGCCCGTTTGGATTTGCCAATCGTACGCCAGTCAAGCACCTCTGGCTGGTTGGAGACTCTACTCATCCCGGTGAAGGCACCGCAGGGGTAAGCTATTCTGCTCTTACCGTTGTTCGGCAGATTGAGGCATAGGACATCTGATGAAGGCAAAATAAGATTAAGGTTTTTAGCTATTAGTCATTCATGTAAGCCAACACCTAACGACTAATAGCCAGTGGTCAACGACAATGATCAGTGACTAATGATTAACTACCAGCCCTAATTCTAAGAATCGGCAATTCTTATGACTGCCTACGTCCCGACTGAGCCAACCACAATCATCTACCCCAGTTCTGACGGTGAACCCTTGGCAGAGACTTCAATTCATGTAGATGCAATCATCGCGATTATCACTGCTCTGCGCCTTTATCTAGAAGGTCAGCAAGCCATCGTGTTGAGCAACCAGTTTTTTTATTTTGCTGAAGGATTTCCCCGGCTGCGCGTTGCTCCTGATGTCATGGTGATATTTGATGTAGTGCCTGGACCCCGCGACAACTATAAAGCTTGGGAGGAAGGTCAGGTACCCGCTGTCATCTTTGAAATCACATCAGAAGGCACCCGTGAGCAGGACAAAGTCCATAAGAAAACTCTGTATGAACAGATGGGGGTACGAGAATATTGGCTGTTTGACCCCAAAGGTGAATGGATTGAGGGGCAGTTGCAAGGATATCGCCTCCGGGGTGAGATTTATGAATCAATTATTGATGGGCGTAGTGAGCCGTTAGCCCTGCGCTTGCAGGTTGAAGAACAGTTACTTAATTTTTATCGTGAAGACACGGGTGAAAAGCTACTAGTTTCCGAAGAATTGGCGCAGGCACTGAAGCAAGAACGCCAACGGGCAGAACAGGAGCGCCAACGGGCAGAACAGGAGCGCCAACGGGCAGAACAGGAGCGTCAACGGGCAGAGCGACTGGCAGCACAGCTACGCGCCGCTGGCATTGAGCCAGAAGAATAAGGGGTGATCTCGGAGAGATACCCGCAGGGGGTCGCCTCTCTGCTCACCCTGTTCATCTGCTCAAGAAATTTAGTAAACTCCTCTGCAATTCTCCCCAAAGCACAGCTATCTTGTGTTCAGATCTCGCTTTAGCAGGGGCAGCATGACCGACATCTTTATTTCTTACTCCCGCAAGGATAAAGTCTTTACCCAATTACTTCATGCTGCGCTAGAAGCTACAGGACGAGAAACCTGGATTGATTGGCAGGACATTCCCCTCACTGCCGACTGGTGGCAAGAGATCAAACGCGGTATCGAAGGGGCAAATACTTTTGTCTTTATCATCAGTCCAGATTCCATTACTTCTTCTGTTTGTCGGCGGGAAGTTGAGCACGCAGTGTTGCACAACAAGCGTTTAGTGCCGATTGTGCATCGAGAAGAATTGAATCAAGCCTTGCTGCATCCTGCGTTAGCGCGTCACAACTGGTTATTTTTTCGAGAGGATGATGACTTTGATATTGCCTTTCAAGCCTTAATCAAGGCGATCGATACTGACCTGGAGCATTTGCATACTCACACTCAAATTCTCGTTCGCACTTTGGAATGGGAAGACAAAGGTCGCAACGACAGCTTTTTATTGCGCGGCAGCAACCTAAAAGATGCAGAGCAATGGTTGCAACAGAGTGCCAATAAAGATCCTCAGCCAACTGAGCAGCAAAAAAACTACATTAGCAAAAGTCGAGAGGCAGAAGATTTTAGTGAGCGAATTGCTCAGGCAAATGAGACAGCAAAGCGTAGACTCCGAATTGCCACCCTGGTCATGGGCATTGCTCTAGTGACTTTAGCGGCGGCAACAGTTGTCACAGTTCAGGCGTTTCAACAACAGCTCCATACCAAGATAGTCAACCGATTGGAGCAAGAAACAGACGATGCGTTGGAGCAATTTGACTCATCTCAATTAGATGGTCTGTTGAAAGCAATCAAAGCTGGACGATATTTGCAGTCGGTGGTGGAGAATCGTTCTGTTGAGCAATATCCAACCCTCAGTCCTGTGCTGGCTCTGCAAACCATTCTGCAAAATATTCAAGAACAGAATCGAATTCCAGCCCATCCCGGTGAGGTGAATGGCATCAGTTTTAATCCTAATGGGGGTCAAATTGCTACGGCCGGAGAGGATGGCGTGACCCGGATCTGGAGTTTGACAGGAGAAAAGCTAGCCGAGATTGCCGGACACCCAGACGAAGTCAGCAACATTAGTTTTAGCCCTGACGGAATGCAGCTTGCGATCGCCGGGGAAAATGGAATGTTGCAGCTATGGGATCTGTCTGAGCAACAACTGGTTGCCCTTAGAATTTATCCAACCGGACTTACTGATGTCAGTTTCAGTTCCGGTGGTAGACAAGTGGCTACAGCCGGAGAAGATGGGATTGTTAGACTGTGGAGCTTTTCAGGTGAGTCCCGACAGTTTCAAGGACATACAGGAGAAGTCAGCAGTATCAGCTTCAGCCCTGACGGTACTCAGATTGCTTCCTCTGGGAGAGATGACACGATACGGCTTTGGGATTTGTTTGGAAAGCCACCTGTTGAGTTTAGAGGAGATGGAAGTGAGTTTAGCAGTGTCGATTTTCACCCAGACGGAACCCAACTTGCAGCAGCGGGAGAAGATGGCACGGTCTGGCTTTGGAATATTTCTGGTGAAAAGATCGGAGAATTCAAAGCTCACCCGGTTGAAGTTACGAGTATTCAGTTCAGCTCTGATGGAACCCAGCTTGCGACAGCGGGAGAAGATGGCAGAATCAAGCTCTGGGATCTTTCTGGACAGCAACTAGCCAAATTCATAGGACATCAAAGTGGTGTAAATGTCGTGCGATTTAGCCCTGACGGAAAGCAGCTTGCGACAGCAGGAGAGGATGGCACTGTGCGATTGTGGGATTCTAGCCGCCAAGCTTCAGGACTTGAAGTGGAGCAGGAGGAACTAAGCGTTATATCAAGGGCTGATGAAAGCGTAATGGGGAATCAAGATGACTCGGTGCGATCGCTCTCTAATACCGACCTAACCACCTTTCTACAGCAAGGATGCGATTGGCTAAAAGACTACTTGAACACTAATCCTGCGATTGATGAGAGCGATCGCCAGCTTTGTGGAAGAGACTAGGGGCTGGGGGTTAGGGCAGGAAGTTGTCATTCCTCATCCATCATCTTTCTTATCCTCATTCTTCTCATTCTCTCCCTCCTTCTGCTCGTCTGGCTGTGACAATGCTGTTTTTGCTAGTCGGGTGGTGTAGATAGCGACCCCTGCTGTTGCTAGTAGCCCTCCACCTTGGAGAATCAGGGAGCGAGGAGAATTGTCGCCACCGATGATGGATGTGCCGAAATAGCCGATGTAGACATACAGCGCGATCACCGGAATCATTCCCAGCCAGGTAAAGAAGAAGTACTGCCAGAAATTGACTTTGGTGCAGCTAAAGCCATAGTTCAGCACGTTGGAGGGAATGATCGGCGAAAGGCGACTGAGGAGTAGAATTTTCCAGCCTTTTTTTGCGATCGCCTGATCAAGCTGCCCAAAGGTAGGATAGCGCTGCATCAGTTTCTTCACCCGTTTGCGAGCAACTGTTCGACCCAGACCAAAACAAACAACGGCACCCAACGTATCGGCAACGGACGCAGACGCAATGCCTACGACTAAACCAAAAACGGTTCCTGCAACTAAAATCAACGCAATGTTGGGCAAGCCTGCAACACTTACCAGCACGTAAATCACAATAAATGCGGGAATTGCCCACCAGCCGAGCGATCGCAGCCACTCATTTAGCCCAACTGACCATTCCTTTAGCGGTAGCGCACTTGTCGCTACGAGTATCGCAACTAGTACTCCAAGCAAAACCAGCAGTAGAGACTTTCTTTGACGTAACCATGCCTTCATAAAATGCTTTAAGAGACTTGTAAATGCGCCTCTTTTAAAGGTTTAGTCTACGACACAAAACTTTGCCATCTGTCTCAAGGAAACCCAATGGGTATTCCTCACAGAGACAAAATGCCTCGCCTCTATGTAGTGCTAAACACAAAGGGTAGTGCCAAGGTAAGTGCCAAGCACAAACTATCCCAGCCTAAAGCTCTTCACCCGTTAGCTGCTGTCGCCAGGTTTGGGCCTGGAGCTGGGCAGCGTCATAAGCTTCAGTACGAGGTGGAATGCTCTCAGCGGTGGCGATCGCCCCCTCCAAATCGTATCCAGCCTGCTGCTGGGCGGCCTGCAAAATTTGCTGACTCCAGAGGTTGATCATCTGTTCAGCTTCTGGGCGAGTTGGGCTGTCCTCAGGAACTTGCTCGGCCGCCCGAATTGCTGCAAGCAACCCAGTCGTTGTGCTAATGCTAGCTGCCTCGTAGGCCTGCTGCATTCGCTCTTGCTCCAGAGTCTGGTTACGCCAGGTACGAATATCTGCCTGCGCCTCGTCGTGGAGGGCGCGTCCCTGTCCGATCTGCTCTGCCAGGGCAATCGCTTCTGGTAAGTTGCCCAGGGCAGCTAGTTCTCTCGCCCGGTCTAGATAAGGCTGGTCTTGAGTGCGCTGAATTTGATCTGTCCAATCTCGCACCCGCTGACGAGCCTCATCAGACAGGGCCCGACCCGACCCAATTCGATTAGCCTGCTCAATGGCTGATGTCAGATCACCGCTATTAGCAAACCGATCGGCTGTATCTAGGATGGGTCTGTCTTCCATCGTCTCAGCTTCACGAGTCCAGTCGGCGATCGCCTCTCGCGCCTCAGCCCGACGTGGATTGCCACGCGGAATTTGCTCTGCCTCGGCGATTGCTGCTCGCAAATCTCCTACAGAGCCAGGTTGCGCTAACTGTCTTGCCGTTTCCAGCCGCATGATGTCTTGTATCTCTGCCTGCCACTGGCTGATTAACTCCTGCGCTCTGCCATAAAGTGGACGACCCTGCCGCAGCCGCTGTGCTTGAACGATTGCAGCTTCCAGATCGGCAACCGTACCGCCCCACGATTGGGAATAAGCGGATGCTAAATGAGTCAAATCTTGAGCTTCTGCCTCCAAGTTGGCGCGTTCGGGAATGCGACGCAGAATGGCGATCGCCTCATCTGCATCCTGACGATTTAACGCTGATTCTGCTAGCTCCAGCATTCCTTTGCCCGCTTCAGTGATTACCTTTTGGGCTTCACCATAGGCATAGCTGCCATCACCAATTTCTTCTGCCAGCTTGACTGCCTCGCTCAGGTTGGACAGACCTCCTCGATCGATAAACCGTCTTGCCTCAGCGAGTTTCGCTGCATCCTCACGAGTCGCATTAATTAGCCCGTTCAACTCGTCATATTTGGTAGTCTTCCAGTAAGTGTTATCGACGGACAACAACCCAACCGCAATATCAAATGCCTTTCGCAAATCCTGCTGCCGAAGGGCGGCTTCTGCGTCTTTGTAAATCTTCTCCGCTTCTGCCCAAATTCCGTTCCAGCGATCGACCCGTTCCTGTACTTGGGCACGAGCAGAGGTGTCAGCAGGAATTTTGTTGGCAATATCCAATGCTTCTGAAAACTTACCCTGATCAAAGGCTTCCTCTGCCAAGTCCAAAACTTGTTGCGACCAGTCCTCAATGTGGCGGTTGATTTCTGGACGTAGGGGATGGTCGGCAGGCAGACTGTTGATTAGCTCAATCGCCTCCAGCAAGTCATTTGCCGTTTGCTTGTTTGCTGCCAGTTGAGCGCAATACAGCCGCAAAGATGCTGATGCAGTCGGCCAGAAAATCGACGGACAGTTTGGTACCGCAGGCAGCTTCAGCAATAGCGCAACCGAAACGATGCTAACTCCAGTCAGCGTAACTACAGAAGCGATCGCCCAAAACTTGAGACTGGTTGGAAGTCGCAGCTTGGGCAACTGTAATCTACGCCGTCTTGCCTGTTGAGGGTCTTCTGGATAGTCTGCACCAGGAAGATGAGGCGATTGCGCTGTCGTAAGCTGGGCGTAGGGCAACTGCTCAGCAGGTGGAATCGGACGGGGCGATCGTCGCCCTCCCGGCATCGGTTGGACAGTTGGACGCAGCAAAGAAGACTCAGGCGCAGGCAACTTCGGCATAGGTGGCCCCTGCTGGGGCAACGGACGTTTGCGAGACGCAGGTACTTTAGGCAGCTTTTTAGGAATTCGATGTGCTCGCCCCAAATCTGGACGATGCTCCGGTGTTCCCCAATCTTTACTCATATCCCAGCCCACAACAATGGCGCAGCAACCTAGATCGTCGAGCAGCAGTACGCAATAGTTGCAATCCTACTCCTCAATGGAGGAAAACGCCACTTTCTGGGGGCTAGAGACTAGAGGCTGGAGGCTAGGGAATGGAAGATTGAATGTCCCCAGACATTATCAGAGCGAAGCTCCTGCATCACCCCTAGTTCCTGGTCTCTTGCCCCCTTCACCCCCTAGCCCCTGCTTCTGCCTGCAAATCTCGAATCAACTGTTCTAGCTCATCGCTGCTAGCCTGATATACTTCGTTGCAGAAATGGCAGGTAGCTTCGGCTCCGTCGTCTTTTTCGATCATGTCTCGCAGCTCGTCCTTGCCCAACATCTTCAAGGCTCCTAAGACGCGATCGAAGGAACAACCGCAGTGGAAGCGCAACATCTGAGTTTCTGGAAAAATTTCCAGATTCATATCGCCCAACAGTTGCTCAAACATCTGTTGCAGCGATTTACCCTCTTTGAGTAATGGGGTAAACCCAGCTAGAGAAGCAACGCGAGATTCTAACAGTTGCACTAGGGCTTCATCTCTGGCAGCTTTGGGCATTACCTGCACCAGTAGCCCACCCGATGCCGTTACCCCTTCAGCACTGACAAACACGCCCAAAACGAGAGCTGAGGGAGTTTGCTCAGAGCTAACGAGATAGTGAGTGACATCATCCCCAATTTCTCCAGAAACCAGCTCTACCGTACTGGAGTAAGGATAGCCGTAGCCCACATCTCTAACGACATATAGGTAGCCGTTGTGTCCTACAGCTGCACCTACATCCAGCTTGCCAATTGGGCTAGGAGGAAGTTCTACGGTTGGGTTATCGACATAGCCGCGCACGGTTCCGTCTAATCCGGCATCAACTAGGATGCCACCTAACGGACCGTCACCATTGATCCGAATGTTCACTCGTGATTCGGGTCGCTTCATGCTGGAGGCAAGCAGAAGCCCTGCTGACATGGTTCGCCCTAGTGCTGCAGTCGCAACGTAGGAAAGGTTGTGGCGCTGTCTGGCTTCTTCTGTAAGACGTGTGGTAATTACGCCGACGGTGCGAATTCCTCCATCTGCTGCCGTCGCTCGAACTAACTGATCCGCCATGAAAATCCTAAATACTTCTTAATAGTCCCTTATTCCATTCTACGGTGTCTGTTTGATAGCCGAAGTCAGACGGACTACGTGCGGGTGGATATCCGTTTACTCGTTGCCAAGCTGAAGCTTGGTAATGCTGAACTGAAGCTCCAACTTCCTTCTAAATTCGGAGAAAGCTAGAGCTTCTTTAGGCAATTCTCAGGCTGGAGCTTGGGAACTAGGAATTATGGATGTCCTTTTGTGAATGTGTCTTTAGGGTGGAGCGATCGCCCCACCCCTAAACCTGATCAGGCAACATGAAACTAGCTATCCCCGGTGACGAGTACCTCGCCCTTGAGCATCCGTTGAGCAGCATCCAGTAACGCTTCTTCCAGGTAAGGCTTCGTGAAGTAGCCTTTGGCACCCAGTTGAACGGCCATTTGGCGATGGCGATCGGCTCCTCTGGAGGTGAGCATGGCGATCGGCAGATGCGCCAGGTTAGGGTCTTTCTGAATGCGCGAGAGCAATTCTAGACCGTCCATGCGCGGCATCTCGATGTCGCAGAAGACCAGGTCGCAGGGCAGTCCAGAACGGAGTTTTTCCCAGGCTTCCTGACCATCACGCGCTTGCTCGACTCGATAGCCCACTTTGTTGAAGGTCATTGAGAGCAATTCGCGGACGGTGATGGAGTCGTCTACAATCAGCACCGTTGGGTCGGTCTTGATGACTGGCGGTTCGGCGGGTGGCTCTTGCTCTTTCTCCCAGAGGGCATTGCCTGCCTCACGACGAATCCGACCAACGGAGAGGTCAATTAGCTCTAGCACATCGGCGATCGGCATGATTCGACCATCCCCTAGCACGGTTGCACCTGCAACACCGACGGGTTTGGGCACTGGTCCTTCTAGCTGCTTGATTACAATTTCCTGTTCGCCCAGCACTTGATCAACCTGGAGGGCAAGGAAATTGCCTGCGCTGCGTAATACGACCACTGAAACGATGTCCTCTTCCTGGTTGCCGCCGTACACACTACCACGACCCAAACTGCGGTTATATTTCAGCAATTCTGACAGCGGCTGGAAGGGCAGCAACGTATCGCGCCAGAGGATGCAGGAGCGTCCTTCGCTGTCGGTTTGAATGCGCTCTTTGGGTACGTCTAGCATGTCCTCTACCCCGTCCATTGGGAAGGCGATGCGAGCACGGTTGCTGATGCAGCAGAGCGCTTTAGAGATGCTGAGAGTGAGCGGCAGACGAACGGTAAAGGTGGTGCCTTTACCGACAGTGGAATCAATGTTAATTACACCGCGAATTTCATTCAAGCTGGTACGTACAACGTCCATACCGATTCCGCGACCGGACAAATCATCTGCTTTGTCCTTAGTGGAGAAGCCATGATGAAACAGCAGGTCATAGACATCTAATTCGGTCATTTCTCTGGATTCGGCTGGTGTAATTAAGCCTTTTTCCAGTGCTTTGGCTTTGACCTTCTGGGGATTGATGCCAGCGCCATCGTCGGTGACCGAAATGACGGTTTGGTTACCCTGATGGAAGGTGCGAACGGTAATTCGTCCAACGGGAGGCTTGCGGGCTGCGATCCTTTCTTCTGGGGTTTCAATGCCATGAGTAATGGCATTGTTGACCAAGTGAGTCATCGGATCGTAAAGCTGTTCCAGGATCATTTTGTCGATCAAGGTTTCCCGTCCTTCAATGGTTAGCTCAGCTTGTTTGCCGCACTTAAGGGAGATGTCGCGCACAGCTCTGGGGAGGCGATCGGCTGTCTGAGCAAAGGGCACCATGCGAGAACGGGTTAAGCCTTCCTGAAGCTGTGTCGTGACCTGACGGAACATTCGCGTTACCTGGTCAGTTTCATCGACGACGAAATCGATGTCAGAGGCAGATTCCCTAACTCTGACAATCAGTTCGATCATTTCCTGGGAAAGGGTATGGAAGCCGGTGAAGCGGTCCATCTCCAGGGCATCAAAGCTTAAGCCTGTGGAGTGGCTGTTTTGGGTTATGGTGGAGCCGCCGTTGCCAGGAGGGGAAAGCTGATAGCTTTTACGGTTGGAGAGCAGGGAGCTTTCTAAGAGCGATCGCTCATACAAATCGCGCATCCGTTGCCCTACATCGCTCAATTGCTGCACCTGGTAGAGCAGATTATCCAGAAACTGTCTTAGGCGTTCCTGTCCTTGCTCCAAGCTGTTACGGTTAACGACGAGTTCCCCAACCAGGTTGTTAAGGTTGTCCAGGTTTTTCACCGAAACTCTCATCGTCTGGTCGCTAAGAACTCCTCCGCCTCGACGAGTATTGCGGCGATTGGGTGCGAGAGCAGGACGGCGGGCGTTCTTGCTAGTCGGTGAACCACCCAGAGTTTGGTCGGCATCTTCCAGCAGCTTTTCCAGGTCGTCGAATTCATCAACAGCTTCTACTGCCTGATTTGGTGAGTGGGCAGATGGCGATATGGCTGCAAAATCATCACCCAACAGTGCGTCCAAATCGGCAAAATCGTCTACCGCTTCTGAAGATGAAGCATCAAAATCGAGGGAGATGGGTTCAGCTACTTGATCTTCAAGCAACGTATCCAGGTCGGAAAAATCGTCTTGCAGGGGTTCTGCGACTGATTCTGCAACTGAAGTAGTGGATTCAGTAGATTCTTCCAGCAGGGCATCTAAATCGGCGAAATCATCAGACTCGATCGCATCGAGTTCAGCGTCAAGGGCGACCCCCTGCGGGTATCCCTCCGAAATCGCCTCATCCACTTCATCAGCGTCACCTAGCAGCGCATCTAAATCAGTAAAGTCGTCCGCTTCAGTAATACTGACTGCTTCCGGGCTGGAGTCCGAAAGGTCAGGTAAAACATCCACTTCGGTCATTTCGCTGATTTCTGGAACGCCTGTGATTTCTTCCAGATCGGTTTCTGAACCAAAAGACAGGTCGTCAAGGTCGAGGTCGTTGACATCAGTGGTGGGAGTGTCTGTTAGCTCATCAAAGGCGATCGCCTCCGATGCGATCGCTTCCTCACTCGATTCCTCACCTTCACCGAACAGGTCAAAGTCAAAAGCTTCCTCGTTTAGAATGCCTGCGTCTTCGCCAACATTCATCTCATCAAAGCTGAATGCCTCATCAGTCTCTACATCCTGTGCTGCAGAAAGTTCGGTCTCGAAATCTAACCCAGATTCCTCAGCGAACATGGCTGAAAAATCCTGTTCCTGCTCACTAACTGCACTGTCATCAAGACCAAGCATCGCTTCATCCAATGCTTCTAAACTTTCAGTGCTATCAGTATCTAGATTGAAGTCTAGGTCCGAAGGACTATCAGCATCCAGGTTGAAGCCTAAATCTTCAGTTTCTTCAGCATCCAGACTAAAGCTCAAATCCTCAGTTTCTTCAGCTTCCGCAGCATCCAGGTTGAAGTCTAGAACCGAAGTACCATCGGTATCCAGGTTGAAATCCAGATCCGAAGGACTATCAGCATCCAGGTTGAAGCCTAAATCTTCGGTACCCTCAACATCCAAGTTGAGATCTAGATCCGACGCACTATCAGCATTTAGATTGAAGCCTAAATCTTCAGTTTCTTCAGCATCTAGACTAAAGCTCAAATTCTCAGTTTCTTCAACATCCAGGTTGAAATCTAGATCCTCGGTTTCTTCAGCATCCAGGTTGAAATCCAGATCCGAAGTACTATCAGCATCCAGGTTGAAATCCAGATCCGAAGTACTATCAGCATCCAGGTTGAAGCCTAAATCTTCGGTTTCTTCGGCATCCAGGTTGAAGTTTGTTGTTTCAGCCGTTTCTGCACCCAGGTCAAAGTCTAAATCGGCGGCAGATTCCGTCAGATCTAGATCTAGTCCCGTAGTGTCTTCCAGATCAAATAAGTCTTCTGAGAAACCTTGAGGTTCTGTTGAGTCTTCGACGGTGCCAAGATCGAAAAGGGCATCGTCAGTTCCAGATAAATCTGGAGCAGATAAGTCGCTCAAATCGGCTTCATCGTCCGTCTTGCCAAACAGGTTAGAAAACTCTGTATCTTCCTCCGAGGAAAGGTCGAGGGCAACTGGCTCAAGCGGTTCAGTGATCTCTGGCTCGAACAAGCTGTCAAAGTCAGTATCGTTGTCTGAAAAATCGTCTGAAAGATCGGATGTTGGAGAAGGAGCGATCGCTTCTTCCCCTTCTCCAAAAAGTCCTCCCAGATCTTCCCCTGCCTCTTCTAGGTTAGACAGGTCGTCCGTTAAATCCAGTGATTCTGCTGCAAAGTTGGCTTCAGGTTCAAACAGTCCGTCAAACTCTGCTTCAGATTCAGTTTCCTCTGTGTCAAACGAGTCAAAAACAAATCCTTCTACAAAGTCAGACGAGTCGGAAGTAAATCCTTCCACAAAGTTAGATGGCTCTGATGGCTCTGAAACAGGTTCGTCCTCAGACTCGGATAGGTCTATGACGAAGCCCTCTACAAATAGCTCCTCTACAACAACCCCTCCTAGGGCAGCGGCATCTGTTGCGGCCATTGATTCGAGTACTTCGTCATCAAAAGCCTCAGAGGTTGCCTCATTTTCTGTAACGTAATCAAGTTCTGGTTCTGCTTGCGGTACGGCCGGCACGACCTGTTGGGACGACGTTACGGGTTGAGCCGGAATAGGGTCGTCAAATGGATCGGCAAACAAATCTGCATCTGCCTGATTCTTTTTCGAGCTTTGAGTGACAGAGACTCCTGAGAATGAGTCAAAAAAGTCGTCGTCCGCATCGAAATCGTGAATTGAGGAAGGTTGTCCCTGAGTTTGAGTAAATTCCTCAAATTCCTCGTCCCAAGGATCAAATACGGAAGAGACTGTTTGCTTTGCGCTGGGTATATGTGCGGCAGGCGGAGCCTCGGGCTCTGAGACAAACAGCGACGTATTATCCGGCTCTGAGACGAATAGCGATGCATCATCGGCTAAGGTTTCGATCGGCGTTTCTGTGTCTACCAGCAGTTCCTCTTCCAGAGGTAAATCTTCTTCAATTAGCAGATCCTCCGCAGGTTGGGCTGCGGTAACGGGTCCATCGTCGTGTAAGAAGGCATCAATGAGAGAATCGTCGCCACTGGAATCTTGCAATATTTCCCAGTCTTGAGCGGCATCGGCAGATTCGGGGGAGTCGGAGGAGGGGCGATCTCCGAGAGATACCCGCAAGGGATCGCTCTCCATTTCCATTGTGTCTATCGAGAAATCATCTGTCTCAAAGCTGCTTAGGTCAACGTCGTCCAACTCCAGAACCAGATCATCTGCCTGATCTGTCTGATTAGTAGACAGGGTTTCTGAAAGTTCGTCTTCGTCTGAGAAGGGATCAGGAAGTTCACCAAACGGGAACTCAGCAAACGGTTCAGGAGCTTGATCTGGTTGCTCTAGTTCAGGTTCTTCTGCCGTAAACGCCTGGTCTAAATGATTTAACGAGAAAGGGTCAGAAGCTTCTGCCGTGAAATCCTCATCCAGATCGGCAAACAGATCCGTGAGGTTTTCCAAGTCACCGCTTGCTTTGGGCAGACTACTTTGGGTGTCTGGTTCGTCTACTTCCACATCGGCAAAGGGGTCGGCATCGGACAGATCCGAACTTTCAAATTCGCTTTCCAAGAAATCTAGAGACAGTTCGTCTGTGACTTCACCTGTGGCTTCAACATTGAGGTTCGCGATTAGATCGCCCTCTGGCTGGTCAGGCATTTCGTTCATCAAGTCGCCTAGATCGTCCAAGGCTGACGACTGACTCATTCCAGAACTATCGCCAAAGAGTTCACTGCTGTTTAGCAGCCCTGACAGGTCATCGTCATCCTGGATTTCGGCTTGCAGCGACAGGTCGTCGTCCAGAGCATCCTGGTCAAACAGCAGGTCTGAAAAGTCGCTAGAAGCATCTGCATCAAGCGCATCTGAGAAATCCCCAGATGCATCTACAATCACGACTTCCTCCTGCCAGGTCATTCCCAAATCGGGAACTTCCCCTTCAAACAGGTCAGCTAAACTGTTTAGCTCAGCCGCACCGACTTCTGGACCCGTATGATCTGCGAATCGTGACGGACTGGAAGGTTGCCCTAGATTCAGACCTGTACCTGGATCGTTGTACTCTGGAGCGGGTTCCCCAAACCCAAGGTCAGCTTCCGAGAAATTGCTCTCTTGTTGAGCAGAAGTTGATTCATCAACGAAAGTTGATTCGGTGAACCAGCTATCATCCTGGTCAAACAGATTGTCTGGCTCGGTAGATTCCGCAGCGGTCAGTGGCTCGTCATCAGTATCAAGCGCGAAGTTGGGTAGCTCCAGTTCGCTGTCACTGCGGTCAAAGTCTACTGAAGCCAACAGGTCTGCAAAATCGTCCAGACCTTCTACGGGTTCAGGTTCAGCGGGCAATAAGGCTCTGAGGCTTTCGCTACAGCAAATTTCGGCAGAACGACCAGACAGAACAAGCTCTTGGGCTTGCTTAATGTCTTTGATAACGGTCGGCGCGAGGGTGCGGTAGCTGTTGTCGGAGTGGGCGATCGCCCGCCGAGCAAGTTCCAGCAGTTCACACCATTGAGCTAACTCAAACTGTTCTCCCGCTTGGGCCAGATTATGGCATACAAACTGAAGCTGTTCACGGCTAACAGGCTGGTCTGTTTGCTTAAACAGTCCCAACATCTCTCGCAACTGAGCCGGAACATCACTTTGAAATACTAGTCTCAGAGCGCTTTCCTCAGAGACAGGTTGCATCCTTGAGGGGGCAGCAGGAGCAGCGGCGACAGGTTGTTCCAGCCCCAGATCAACGTCTTCTGGGGGCACCGATCCACATTGGCTAACAAGCCGACCCAGATGTTCGTTGAGTGCTGTGAATACGGGCATCACGTCCGACATCACCTCTTCAGCTTTGTCATCGGTTAAGCCAAACGGTCCTTGCAGGTGCTCAAGCAATTCCTGAAGCGTATCAAACACCCGCAAAAACAGAGTTTCTAACTTTTGGTCAACCTGAATAGGGCATTCTTTTAAGACTTTGAAGTAATCTTCCAGGCGGTGAGAGGTTTGCTGGATGCCGTTTAGCCCCAGCATAGCTGCCCCACCCTTGACGGAATGTGCCGCCCGGAACATCTCATTAACCATCTCTGGGTCGGCGATCGTACTTTGTAGATTCAGCAAACCCTGCTCAATCGTATTGAGGTGGTCTTTCGCCTCCTCAATGAAGTACCCCATAATCCGCTGTTGTTGTTCAGACAGCATAGCAGTGTCCCTCTGATTAATCTGGGCAGAGCCCCTCGGCTAAAGTGCATTTCAACGGGGACAAAGCGACGACCTCAGGTGTGGTGTGCCCCCAGTTTTAACTGAGCTTCAAATTCAGTCTTTGTTTGATTAACTTTACCCGATTCTATTTAAATCGACATCAAAGCTAAGTAAATCTACTCTTGCACTACCTGAATCTTAATATCTAGGGTTTTGGGTTACTCCTAAACAGTGGCTTATTTGGGATCTGCCTCTACTCGGAATCGCTCCACCGACGTGAGCAGATCTCGCGCAACGCCAACCAGGCTTTGCAAAGAACCAGACACCCGCTGTGCTTCTTGAGAGGTTTCTTGAGCCGTCAATTCGACCGACTGCATGACTTGTGCCACGTTGCGGGAGGTTTCGGTCTGCTCAACGGTATCGGCGGTGATGGATCGCACCAGTACATCGATTCGGTTTGACACCTGAATGATGTCTTCGAGCGATCGCTTGGCCTGCTCTGCCAGCCGAGTACCCTCAATCACCTGCTGCGTGCCTTCTTCCATCGCAGTCATTACAGAGCCCGTCTCACTCTGAATTTGCAGGACGATCTGCTCAATTTCCTTAGAGGCTTTTGCGGCTCGGTCAGCCAACTGTCGCACTTCGTCTGCCACGATCGCAAAGCCTCGTCCCGCTTCTCCGGCTCGCGCCGCCTCAATACTGGCGTTAAGCGCCAGCAGGTTGGTGCGAGAAGCGATTTGAGAAATCAACGCCACAATCTTGGAAATTTCCTGGGAAGATTCTGCCAGTCGCTTCACTTTACGAGTGGTTTCTGCAACCGTTTCTCGAATTTCGAGAATACCGGATACGGTGCGTTCTACCGCTTCGCCGCCCTTAAGGGCGGTTGCCGATGCTGAACGCGCCACTTCCTCGGCTTCACGGGCACTTTCGGCTACCCGCTGAATCGAGTCGGTCATCACCTGCACAGAATTTAGCGTCACGGCTAGCTCTTCTGCCTGTCGCAAAGCGTCAGAGGAAAGCGATCGCGCAAAAATTTCGTTTTCCGTTGCACCTTTATTAACCTGACGTGCCGCAATCTTCACCTGTTGTACGATGTCTCGCAGGTTCTGAATGGTCAGGTTAAAGGAATCCGCTACCGCGCCCAGTACATCAGCCGTTACCTCTGCCTGTACGGTCAAGTCGCCTCTCGCTGCGCCTTCTACATCGTCCAGCAGGCGAATCACCTGACGTTGCAAGTCTTCCTTAGCCTGTTCTTGCTCTTCTGCCTTGCGCTGCGCTTCGCTGGTAGTGGTCAAGATTACTCGCGCCATTTGGTTAAACCCAGCCGCAAGTTGACCAAATTCATCTTTAGAATAGACTGTTGCTCGCGCACTCAAATCGCCGTGAGATACGGCTTCAAATTGAGCCTGTAAATCGTCGGCTGTGCGCTTGATTTGCTTGTTGGTTGCTCCAGCGAGGATAAAGGCAGTTGTGCCACCGACCAATCCAGCAGCCAGGCTCGCTGCCAGGGCTGCCCGATCAAGCTGTGAAGCAATTTGGACGCGGGTTTCCTGAGCAAGGCTTTGATTTCTCGTTGTAACGAGTCTAAAGCCGTAGTGGATAAAGGCTACGGTTAAGAGGGAAACGACACCCGTGGCGATCGCCACCACCAGCTTCTTCCCACCCAGTGGTGTATTTTCCAGGAAACTGAGAGTGCCCTGTTCAACATTGACCTCGGTATCTAAGCTTTGATTATCAGAATGGGCAAACGTTGGCAACTGCTCGGAGCTGCCAGAGATACTAAAGATCTCATCCTCGCGGATGACCGAGTGATCGCTACTGTCACCAAAGTCAAAGCCACCATCGCTGTTGTTAGAACTGCCAAAGCCAGAGCTGATGTTGGGGCTAGCAAAGCCAGCAGAGTTATCAGACAAATCAAAGTCGGAAATGCTGCCTAAGTCATCAAACTCGTCAAATTCGTCGAGAAAGTCTACATTGCTGCGACTGCCTACACCTGCGGAGGAATCGCTGACAAACGCGACCTCTTCGTTGGTAGCAAAGTCACTTTCATCGAAACCTTCTGAATAGCCGTTTCCTTCTGAAGAGACAAAGGTGCGATCGTCATCGTCATAGAAACTACCGTTGTACTCGCCTGAGTCTGGATCAGCGTAACCAAACGTTTCTTCTTGCTTAAAGGTCGCCGCAGATTCTTCCGCAGCCATAAACAGAGTCTCTTCATCGGTGGGTGGACGCGTGTTTAACCCAGATGAATCCTGAAAATCAGGCGGCGTATAGTCAGATTCATCAAAGTCGCTGGGAGGAGCAAACTTACTGCCAGTCGAAAAGCCTGAATCGCTGGCATAACCCGAACTGCTAGTGTAGATGCTGGGCATATCTGCTGCATCTGGATCAACACTGTCCGAATTGCCTGAGAAGTCAAAAGAGTCTTCGTCTACTGTAAAGGGATCACCAAAATCGTCAAAGGTTTCGGCTTCGGCTTCACCCGCTACATGGCTTGTTCCGCCACTAGCAAAGGGGTCGTCAAACGGGGAGGTGCTGCTAGCAGCGGCATAGCCAGAACTTACTGGTATATCGTCGGAGCTATCTACATCAAGGCTGGCAAAGTCAAAGTCACTGCCAAAATTTTGGTCGGGCGAATCTTGCCAGTTGTCAGCAGGCGCACCAAAGTTAGCGGAATTAAACGCCGCTTGAGACTCCATGGTGCTGTCGAAGTCTTCATCAATATCTGTAAATCCATCGGCAGCAAAGTCATCGATGTCGTCCTCATCGAGATCTCCAGCACCAATGAACTGCCCTGCATAAGCCATGCCGTTATTGGCGTAGTCAAGGTATTCTGCATCTGAGGTGAGTCCCAATACCGACTGATATTGCTCTAGTGCCACCTCGTATTGCTGTAAGCCATAGCAGTAGATGTGCCCCCGTAAAAGACGCACGTTTGGGTCTTCTGGGTAATCTTCAACCAGGCGATCGACAATGGCAGCGGCCTCTTCATAGCTGCCCTGCATGTAGGCTTTCTCAGCCTGTTGATATTCCTGTGCGTACTCCGTGCCTGATCCCATTTGCCTTCTCCTGCCCGTGCAATACCCGCTTATGCTAAAAGTTCATGCTGCCCACCGTGCTGATCGAAGAATTGCTATCTGATCGAGCAGTCTAAGAAATCGGTTAGATTCTTTTCCTGTTGACCACTCTCCCCGAAGAAAAGGAGCCATCCCGTCTGGGACGTTGGTTGGTATTTGAATTTCATCAACATCCAACCAGTCCATTCCTAAAATCCGGTCAACTGCTAAGCCTAGCATAGCGTCTTGATCTTCGACAGCGATCACTGAAATGTCTTGCCTATCTGTGCTTAAAGGAGTTGGATCTCCTAAAAATTGACCGAGATCCGCGACCCAGATTACTCTTCCACGAACGTTTAGTGTACCTAACAATAAGGGAGAAACATTCGGGATGGGAGTAATTCGGTCGGAAGAAGATGAGATGACTTCGCGAATTCCAGTTGCAGGTAAGGCAAATTCATCTCCTGAAGGCACAAAAAACCTCAGATGCAGTTCACCTTCAGGACTCTCTAATTCCTGAAATTCTGGAACTTGGTCTTGACCTCTACCTGTTAAGAAATCTGAGTTGCCTATCATCACACCTGCTATTTTTTGAAACGGCTTTTATCGCAATAATTCTACCCTCGTAACAATTGTTTAACCGTACCTACTAACTCTGTCGGTTGAAAAGGTTTGGCAATGTAGGCGTCGGCTCCTTGTTTCATTCCCCAATAGCGGTCGAATTCTTCGCCTTTGGAGGAACACATTACCACAGGAACATTTTGAGTTTTTGGATCAGCTTTAAGCCTGCGGCAAACTTCATATCCGTTCATGCGTGGCATCACAATGTCTAGCACAACTAAATCAGGACATTTTCCCTGAATTTGCTCTAGTGCCTCGACTCCGTCGCTGGCGACCGTTACGTCTAATCCGCTGCCTTTGAGCAAATCTGTAATCATCTCCCGCTGCGTCACACTGTCTTCTACCACTAGAACTGTACTCATAACTTCCCACCTGCTCACCGCGATCGCCAACGGAAAGAACTACTGTAATCTACCTTGGAGTCTAATCAAACTAAGTAAAGTACTCCTTATCATAATTAACTGGATTTAACCTTAAGGTTTTGATGAAGTAGAAGCGGAAGGAATATCAATTTCTAGCTCATCTTCCAAGGCTTCTGCGAGAAGGCGATCAGGGCGGGGGCGATCGGGATACCCCAACCCAACATATTTTTCTACCAGCATCAATAATTCATTTTCGCCAAACGGCTTCGTCAAATAGTCCGTTGCTCCTACCATGCGGGCTTTTACCCGGTCAATAAAGCCTTCTTTGCCCGTCAGCATCACGATGGGGGTTTGCCGGAATGCAGTAGACTTACGCAGCATGGCGCAAATTTCGTAGCCATCTAGTTCTGGCATGGCGATGTCACACAAAATCAGGTCGGGCTTTAGCTGAAAAACTAGACTCAGCGCCCTAACTGGATTGCTAATCGCAGTGGCTTCATAACCTTGCTCGTTCAAGATAAATTCCACTGCTTTGCGGATGGTTGCTCCGTCATCGATGCAAACAATGCGAGGCACCTTGTCTTGCTGCGGCAGGTCAAAGTTACGTCTGCCAAACAGAGATTCTTCTGAAGTGAGGTGCAAGAGCTGCACTAGCCCTTGCTGTACATAGGGATAGATAGCTTTGGCAACTGTGAGAATGTCCCGATTGAGGTAGCGCGCCATTTGCCGGATGGAGGTCTTCCCGTCTACCCATCTGCCTAGCATTTTGAAAGCATTCTCATTCAAAGCTTCACGCAACTGCGTAGGGTCTGAAATTACAGGGCACTGATCCGGTGACTGAATGTGAGGATGAAACTGCTTCCATTCCTGCACCTGTTTAATAATCTTGACCAGCAGCGGACCAATCTCCAGGGTGGTGAGTTGGGGAGAGAGGGCGGGTCCAATTTCAAAAATGAAAGAGCCTTGGTGAAAGCTGAGCAGATCAAACAAGGTCTCATGCACCATGCTCTGGATGATGCTGCGTCCCTGAGCGGGTGTAAGAATGTGGTTTTCTAGCAGTGCCCAGAGGTGTCCATATTCAGGTGCGTTGACAGTAGCAATTGAGGAAACGCTGATGTTATCAAGGACGTTATCTGGTTTTTTGTAGCGCCGCAGATGGTCGCGCAGCCGAGTTAGATTACCGCCGCTGTCGCCAGCGTAAATGATTTGACCATTGATGAAGAAAACAAACCAGGAGCGATCGCTCATTCGTTTAGAGGCACGTCGCAAGGCAGAGCTACCGACCGCATCGCCCACAATGCTTCCCATTCCATACGCTTCCACAAACAGCTCACCCGTTCTCTGACCCAACTCAACGAGCTGTAAAATGCTGCGGATATCGATTTCGCTCAACTTGCCCTGCATGTAGCCAAAATGCTCTCCTGAAAACAGCCTAAACCTGGGTCAAGCTTGCCTACCTGATCGCTCTAACTTTCACAACTTCCAAGTAACTGACTGTGGCAATCACTGCAATCCTAAAGCAACTGACTCGGCAAGGGTGCAATATGTGTCATATAACTATAACTTCCTCTTAGAAGTTTCAGTTCCCTTTTAATGAGATCAATCAGAAAAGAAGCAGTGTTGTTGGCAATCCGCCCTAAAGTGACGATACCATTGATGGATTCCAGGGGTGCTATTTGGTTCAGTTTGGCAATGTTGCTGTAACAAGTCTGGTGGAGTTTAGGTGTCACTGTGGTGTCGAAAGCGAAATTGAATCAGTGAAATTGCTATAGAAATTGCTATAGCAGGTTGTTTTGCTAGCGTTGTCTCCTTAAACTGGATTCAATTAATTTAGATTTAAACCAATCGAATTTGAGCCAACTAGATTTAAGCCAACTAGACTGGATAGCTGAGTTCGCAAATAAGCTAATAGAAACAGAATCAAGCTAAGACACGGAAGGGGATTATCGGCGTGCTGTATCTGGCAGAAGTACAGAGAAAGGCTAGAGTGATTGGAGGTGGCAAGGCTGAGTTTAAGCTGTTGGCCTGTCAGCGGTCTGAGCAATGTTGGACTGCCGTATCGGGAGATGAAATCATTCCAGCACCGGATGACGCTGGATACAACGCGGGCGCACTGGTCATGGTGGATTTAACCAATGGCAAGCAGGTGCAGCGGCATAGTGAAGCAGGTCGCCAGCTCGTTAGCATTCTGCAAAACTTCTCGCGTTTACAAGAGAAGTTTAAAACCCAGGAAGAAGAAATTGAGCAGTGGAAGCAGTCTCTTACTTACCAGAGCCAGGAGCTAAATCTCCGAGAGATGGAGATGGAAACCCGCCGCGAACAGCTCGAACAGATGGAGCAAGAGTTTGAGAAGCTAGAGCAGCAGCAGCAAGAAATTGAAGCAACCCGTGAAGAAGTGAATCGACTGCGGGAAGAGTTTGACCGCAAGAACCAGGAGCTAGAGGGAGCGTGGGCGCAGCTGCACGGAGAGATGCATAAGCTGGAGGAGCGTCAGGCAGAGCTACAGCAGACGGTCGGACTGGATGAAGAACAGGCTCTACACATCCAAGAATTGTTGAGTCGATTGTCCGGAGCGGTTGCACCAACGGAGTCTGTGCGGGAACAGCTTAACTTTTCTTTTGAGGCAATTTCTCAGTATCAGCAAACGCTCGACCATCACTGGCAAAATCTGGAGCAACAGCGCAATTCGGCTCAGCAGCTTCAGTTGGAAGTAGACCAGCAGACTCCAGATATTCAAAATCGCTGGCAGGCTTGGCATGAGGCGCAGGATGCTTTGGAGCGATCGCGCTCTGAGCTATTGGTGCAGCAAAATGCACTGACGCTGAAGCAGGCACAGGCACAGGCGCTGATGGTGCGATCGCAAAACCAGGACGATCTGCATCGGCAGATTTGCCGAATTGCAGAAGGATCAGACAAGGTCTTGGTTGGAACTAGGGTTGACGTTGATACCCTGGAGCAAATGTCAATCGACGAACTGCAAAAGGTTGTACAAGATTTGCAGCGAGATTTAGAAAAGGTTTTTCGGTTTGTTAACGGGCAGGAAGAGGAACTGACGCTGCAACAAGAGGCGATCGATGCCCTCAAAGAGCGGATGCAGCAGGCTAGCGAGTACGACCGAATGGCGCTAGAAACGGAACTAGCCGAGGAACAAGATCGCTACAAGATGTTGAATGAAACACTGGTCGGTCAGCGGCGTAACTATCGAGACCGAGAACAGGTGCTTCAGCAACACCAAACAGTTTTAGACCGTCGCCAAGGTAAAACGGTAGAAAACTCGCCTTCTGGGGAAGGGAATCTGAATTTAGAGCCGATTATCACACAGCTTGAAGAGCTACGGCAGCAGCAAGCAGAGGACTTAAAAGAACTTCAGGAACAGATTCAGCAGATTCAGACGGCAATTGAGCAAGCTCAGGGCGCTGTTGATCATCAGGCGGGTGAACAAGAGCTAAAGCGCAATGAAATCAAGCAGCTAGAGCAGCAGTGGCAGACCCAAAAAGCTCAGGCAGCAGAACTGTGGGGCAGGGTCAACTTATATCAGGAGACGCTGCAACCGACTCAGGACAACCTCAATAGCGTAAAGGAAAAGCTGGAGGCGATCGCCAACCTCACCGCCCAGTTCCAGGAAGCCAGCGACTATCAGCTTCAGGCGATCGCAGAAATGCAGCAAACCATTGAGCAATTGACGAGCAATCCGACTCCAGAGTTTGCGACTTCATAAGCAGCCATTTTATGGATTGTTTGATGAATTGCTAGTGTGCAGGCAGATCCAGTCTCCCCGGACAACCGCGATCGCTCCTCCAGGAAAAGGGTCTGTTTGAGTGCGATTCGGCGCAGAGATAAGTGCAGTGAGCTTTTCGATCTGGTCAAAGTTAGGGGCTTCGGGTAAAACCTGTTGCAGCCATTGCCGCATGACTCGCCGCTGAAGGGCTGGGTGAGCCGACTTTAACACCAATCGGTTGAGTCGATGCTCTGAGCAATCTTCCTTTGAAGGGGACTGGTTTGATGTGGAAGGCTCTAGTGCGGTTGCTTGCTGTCGCAGGGCAGTAGTAGCTGTTTCTAAATAATTGATGTCGCCTCGCAGTAGCTCCGCCGTTTGCGATAGCGCTTGCTCAATTCGGGGGTTGAAGTGAGTTTTGAGGTAAGGCAACAGTTCCCGGCGAATGCGGTTGCGGGCGTAGTGTAGATCCTGATTAGTTGCATCTTGCCAAACCTGAAGCTGAGCCGTTTCACAAAACTGGGCTGTTTCAGCCCGGGTCATTTCGAGCAGCGGTCGGACAAGATGCAACCCAGGACTTAGCTCTCGCTGCCAGGTCAGGGCTTGCAGCCCATCTGCACCGCTGCCCCGCATCAGGTTGTAGAGCAATGTTTCAGCGCGATCGCTAGCCGTATGCCCTGTTGCAATGGCACTATAACCGTGTTTTCTTGCAATTTCAGCAAGCTCCCCATAGCGCCATTCTCGTGCTGCGGCTTCGCTTTTAGGTGGAGCGATTGCCACCACCCCAAAATAGGGAACTTGCCACTGTTGAGCTAATTGCTCAACGTAATCTGCATTCGCTGAGGAATCTGATCGCCAGCGGTGGTCGCAGTGAGCGATCGCCAAGGTCCAATTCCATTTAGGCTGTAAATCGAGCAGCAACCGCACCAGACATAGTGAGTCCTGTCCACCAGAAACCGCTACCAGCAGATGTTGACCCTTCTGCAACAAACCTCTAGCCCGAATGATTTGATGCACTGACGCATGAATTGCTGTCCAGGTCATGCGTCATAACCCACGAGCAACCCTAGAAAAACCAACCATAGCTATGTAAGCCCTTCCCTAAGATATTGACTCCCAGGTAACAGACCCAGACCACGACAAAGCCTGATGCTGCAAGGATCGCGGGACGGCGACCCTGCCAACCCCGAGTGATCCGGGCGTGCAGATAAGCTGCAAAAACGAGCCAGGTAATTAGCGCCCAAGTTTCCTTCGGGTCCCAACTCCAATAAGACCCCCAGGCTTCGTTTGCCCAAACGGCTCCAGCAATAATGCCAATCGTGAGCAGCGGAAATCCTAATCCAATGGTGCGATAGCTAATGTTGTCTAGTGTATCTGCCAAACTCAAGCGTTGAGGAGACAAAGGTTCAGTAGCAACAGGAGCAGAGGTTGCTACAGCATCTAATACAGCCGTGCCGCCTACAGCCTGACTCTCGATGGCTGAGGTCGTTTCAGCAACTACGACCATCTGGTTAGCTTCACTGGGTTTGCGGAGTTGACGGCGCGAATCGCGATAGGCTCCCGTGCCGACAGAACTGCCGCGCAGTTCAATGTTTTGACCGCGAGTGACGACCAAGAAAGCGATCGCCAGCAGTGCCCCAACCAGTAGCGCGGCATAGCTCAGCAACATGACGCTGACGTGCATCATTAGCCAGTTTGACTTGAGAGCAGGCACCAATGGCTCAGCGTTCTGCATTTGAGAGGGCAGAGTCAGCGTTGCAAAAGCCGTAATGCTCATCGCCACAGGTGCCGTAACGGTACCAACGAGGCGACTGCGGCTCGAGTTCTCCACCACCAGATGCACAGCAGTAATGCCCCATGCCAGAAAAAATAGTGACTCGTACAGATTGCTGAGGGGAAAATAACCTGCTTCGATCCAACGGGAGGCTAGAAGGGTCGCGATGCAAAGATTGGCGATCGCCATTCCCCCCGTTCCTAAAATTGCCAGGTAGGGAATTCGGGGAAACGCCGTACCGCCCCAATAAAGCAGCATGGTGACAAACAGAACGGCAAATGAGGCGTTATCAAGCCATCCCTGAAGCGAAACCAAATCCATGCGTTTCTTCTCCCCTTAAACTTCTCTCTCTATCCTATCGGTCTTCCTCTGCCTATAGGCGTATGGATTGATCCAAACCTCCATTCTTCACTCTTTGCTGTAGCTAATCTGGCTGGACTGATAGTTAGGTGGCTCGACATGAATGCTAATACGAACAGGGCCATATCTCTCTTCTAAATGGGTTTCTACGGCTTCTGTAATTTGGTGGGCTGCGGCTACGTCTTCAGCATCTACGATCAAATGCATTTCCATAAACACTTGCCGTCCTAATAGACCTCTAGAAGCAATATCGTGACAGTTGATCACACCGGGTACCTGCATCACGACCTGGTAGATTGCTTCTGGGGCGATCGCCATTTCATCCACTAGCCAGGGTAAGTTGGCCCGTAGCACCATCCACCCACTGCGAAACACCAGCAGCGCCACTGGAAATGCTAAGAAAATATCCAGCCATTGGTAGCCTAACCAAACGCCCAACAAGCTCACCAAAACTGTGATGGTGATCCAGATGTCGCTCATGGTGTGGTGAGCATCCGCAATCAGAATATTGCTACCCAACCGTTGCCCTACCCGCCGCTCGTAAAAGGCAACAAAAATATTCACTCCTAATACAAATAACACCAGCCATAGAGCGATCGCCGACAGTTCCACGGTCTGCCCACCTGCAAAGATTCGCTCGACTGCCCCCTGCAAAATTTCAAAACAGGCAATTCCTAGAAATGCGGCAATTCCCAACGCACCGACGGCTTCAAATTTTTGATGTCCGTAGGGATGGTCCCGGTCGGGTTCAGGTGAAGAAAATCTGCTGGCGATTAGTCCTAAAACATTGCTAGCACTATCGGTGACGCTATGCAGCGCATCTGCAATCAAACTGAGTGAACCTGTCCACCAACCTACTCCTGCTTTAATCAACATGACCAGCAGGTTAAGCAGCAGTGTGATCAGCAATACTCGACGCACCTGAGCGCGGTAGTCCACGGCTTTGTCTCACTTCAATAATGCTCTTCACCAAAATCACACGGAAATCACGGCATCTCAAGAAAAACAGATTGTGTACAAGAACCTATCTTTCCAATTTCTTAAATTCTGTGTAATGGCAACTGAACGTTATAACAATCCTCTTTGAAGCTACATCTAGAAACGGTATGAGATTGACGAGCGCGAATTCTGGCGGTTTAAGCGGTTTAAACGGTTGCTCAAACGGTTAAAAGCAACTGTATGATTGAAGACTATCAGCCTCCCCGACTCAATTCATGGCAGTATTTGACGAAAGGCGAATTTCATCTGGCGAAATAGTCCTTACGCGGCCAGACTTCAAATTTAGGCATCTTGAGATAAACGATAAACAAGGAGCTTAAGCTGAATGTCATTAAATTAGGATTTGAGCTACGTGGCTATTTAGTCTCAAGGCTATTGAATTCAAGGCAGTTGCAGCTTAGATTCCACTTTTGAAAAGAACCTAAGTGATGCCAAAAATATCACCCCAATAACCGTTTTAGTGAGGATCATCCTATGGTGCGTCAGGTCTTAAGAGTGACCCAAAACACCGTCTTTAAGCGTCGTCCCGTTTCGGCTTCAGAGCTAGAAACAGAGGAACGTTATAGCGTATCGGCGGGTGCTACGTTAGAAATTCAATCCTATGCTTACGCCGATGCAAACGGAGAATTTGATGGTCACATCAAGTTTGCGATCGCCAATCAAGCCTATTACATTCGCGGTATGAACACCTGGTATGTTTACAATCGCCATGCCCAAGTTGAGTTTGATGGCAAGGTGGTCTATCCGCAAGAAGAGCAGGCAGCCAGCTTTATTTTGAAGGTGACAGAAAACACACTATTTAAGCGTCGTCCTCTTCAGTCAGGGCAGTTGAGTGCTGAAGAGGTGCAGGCGATCGCCAAAGGTGCGTCTTTTGAGCTTCAGTCCTATGCCTATGCCAATGCTCAGGGAGACTTTAATAATCACATTAAATTTGCGTTAGAAAACCAAGAAGACTACATCCGAGGGTTGAGTTCCTGGTTTGTCTACGAACAGCACGCCCATGTCGAGTTTGACAACGATGTGGTCTACCCCATTCCTCAAGTTCCCAGTTCTACCCCATCGCCTACACCAAGTCCTGGAGCAGGAGCGCCCCGACCATTTCAAGGGAGAAGCTTTAAACTCCCTGGCAACCAGAGTACTTTCTACACCGATCAACCCATCATTCCGGGGGGTAGCTTTACTTGGGGGGAAGCGACTAAAAGCGGCACTCGTATTCCTAAAACGACCCAGGAAGTCAGTAACATTTTGGCTCTAGCAAGGCAGCTTCAGCGAGCTAGAAACCAGATTGGTAGACCGTTTAGAATTACATCCTGGTATCGCCCCGAGCCCTATAACACTCGGGTGGGTGGGGTAAGAAACAGCCAGCACTTAAGCGGCAGGGCTGCAGATATTTCTGTTGCTGGATATTCTGGGCGGCAGGTTGCAAATGCGGTAATGTCTTGGTGGCCAGGCGGTGTGGGAGTTTATCCTGGCAACCGCAGACATATTGTCCACCTTGATGTGGGCGGACGACGCAAATGGGGCTTTTGAGCAAGTGTTGAGCGCAGTGCAGGATACTGCAAGATTGATAGTGTTCCCTGCGCTAACACACCCTACAGTTCTGCCTGCAATTATCTTTTGACCTATTAATAACTAACTTATTGAGGAGTGCTGTATGTCTTCCCAACTCAGGCTGAATCTTGTTGAGGGATCTGTTTCGTTTAACTTTTCACCAGAGGCAGCAAAAGCGCTTCAGGCGGCGATCGCCACTCTAATGGATAGCCTTAGAGCCACTGCCTCTCATGCCACTTCGGGCGCGGGGAAGCCTAATCCCCAAAAACCAATGGAATACCAATATACCGGAGATGTCTTTTTAGAAATCTTTTGCAACCCGAATATATGGTCTAGCCCTTTTGCAGCAAAAGTTTTGATCACGCTGCGGGATGAACGTATTCGTCTCAGCACAGAAGCCGAGCTGACGCGTCTGATCGAAGATATCAACCAATATTTAGAACAGCAGTGAACCAGCGCAGCAAGGATCGAAAGCCCCCAGCAATTGCGATCGCCTCACTGGAAAGCGTAGAATCGGGGCAACAGAACGCCTAGCCTCTAAAAACCTTAATGAACTCAGACACTCTTCTCCAAATTGTCCAAAAAGGATTTCGCGTTACCCTGGGCGCGACTGCATCATTAATCGAAACCTTGCAAGATCCGCAACGTCGTGACGAAAACCTTTACAGGCTAAGAGCTGAACTAGGTCAACTCACTGAAGAATGGGCCGTAAAAGGTGAGATGACGGAGCAAGAAGCACGAAACTTTGTGGACACAATTTTGTCTCAACGCGCTGCTCAAACAAACTCCAGCGATACCCCTAGCACTCCTAACAGTTCCAGTACGGCAACGGCCGCTCCACCCGATGTGCAGCTTGATTTAGAAGAGCTGACTGCACAAATTGCTGCGATTCGGGCAGAGCTTGAGAGACTACGAGAGCAAGATTCACCATCTTAGTCTCGAAAAGTCCCTGACGCTCATTCTGGACTCACTTTGACACTTGCTGCACTGGCGATCGCCTAGTATCGCCAAGCGCGTGTCAGGGTGACTGATTGTTTTGTAGCTTCGCTTTGTGACTAATCGTTATCCCAATCTTCCCGCCCCAGCAGATCACCAATGCGATCGCGGAGCAGAAAGCTGCTTTTTTCTAACTCACATTCAACCCAAGTCCATTCCCGGGCGGGAATGTACTGGCAAAGAACATAAATGGGCTGATGACGGCTGATCACTCCTTGTTGAACGAGTTGACGAGCTTCATCCCGAATGAAGTCCATGGAGTATTGAATGGATTGGAGCATTGATTCACCCTCTGCTTTACCAACGTATTAACTGTGACGACCGAGAGCTTTGACCGAAAAATGAATAAAAGTGGAAGATTGCCGTATTAAAGCGAAATTAATAGACAAAATTGAACAGGTCGGCTAGCAAGCCCTTGACTTTGTAGCCCTCTATACTGAATCTTTCTTATCTTCAAGCTAAACACTATCTGATTATATTAATAAAAATTACGAAAGTCATCAAGTCCTGACATTTTCCCCTTCTCCTGTAATCTAACGAAAAGCCCCTAATGGTTTGTAGAGATGGATTAGAGGGTTTAGCTGATTTAATTGCGTGATTGCTATTTCTTCCCTAAGTCGTATGTCCGACTGACTCAGCCTATGCCCCAGAAAACCCGTTAACTCTAGATCCTCAAAGCTTGCTTTTGCTAGAACTGATACTATTCTTTAAACTTAACCGCTCGACTTTGATACAAAGTGGTGCGTTGCTGTACTAACTCTGCTGCCAGTTGCAAAGCTGCTTTCATGCTGGTCGCATCTGCAACCCCTCGCCTAGCAATATCAAAGGCCGTGCCATGATCAGGAGAAGTGCGGACAAACGGTAGCCCAATGGTAGTGTTGACGGCTCGGTCAAACGCCATTAACTTAACCGGAATTAGCCCCTGATCGTGGTAAAGCGCCAGGTACGCATCATGCGCTGACGATTGAGTAGTCCCGAACCAGGCTTGACCAGGACGCGTCCAGAGGGTGTCAGGTGGAACGGGTCCTTCCAGCTGGATATGAGGATAGCGATCGCCCATTTCTTTGAGCCAGGGAATCAACCAGTCCTGCTCTTCGTGCCCCAATTGCCCCTGTTCGCCACTGTGAGGGTTGAGCCCAGCGATCGCAATTCGCGGTTCAACAATGCCAAAGTCTTGCCGCAGACACAGCAGCAGCAGGTCTAACTTTGCGGTCATCAGTTGGGGCGAGAGGGCATCGGGCACCTGTCGCAGTGCAATGTGGGTCGTTGCCAACAGCGTTCGCAGCAGCCAACCCGTATGAGGCGATCGCGCCACAAACAGCATTCCAAATCGCTCAACCCCTGCCCGTTCGGCTAACAGTTCGGTTTGCCCTGGGTAATGATGTCCAGCCGCCTTCCAGGCAGATTTGGCGATCGGGGCAGTGACAATGCCCTGAAAGTCTCCTGCTAGTGTGTGGGCGATCGCCGTTTCCAAGAAGCTAAACCCGGCTGCACCACTCGCCGCATTGCCCGTTCCCAGTACAATCTGCTGCTCGGTCGACTCAGCTAGCGGCACATCCAAGATGGTTAAGTTTTGCGGATCTGCTAAATCGTTACCTGATTGCCCCTGAGAAATTAGGGACTTCTGTAAAGTTTCGTAAGTGTTTTGTAATAATCTGCGACTGCCGATCACAGTCACATCACAGTTTGTTGTTGCTGGATCGACAAGCGCTTTTAATACAACTTCAGCCCCAATGCCTGCCGGATCACCCAGGGCGATCGCCAATCGAGGACGCGGAGCCGCTGTACTGGAAACTGGAATTGTAGGTGTGAGAAACATGGCTACAAACTGCTTTAGAATACTTCAGATAGGTTTGAAAATCCGATTCATCTGCATACAGGAGAACTTGAGTGAACGGCGAAATCTTTAATGCTGCAATATTGGCTTCTACCCTAATTCTGGTAGGACTGGGAATGGGGTTCCTGCTGCTGAGAATTCAAGGCGGCGAAGAATAAGGAGATCTTGTAGAAAAGAACTTTACCCTCTGGTAGGGGCAGGTTTTGCTATCTTTGCCCTTGGCTGACGGCATTATTGCTAAACCTGCCCCCACAGACGTTTTGTTCACCAAAATTCTCTAAAACAGCATCTGATCTCATAGGCAACTTAACTTCAGATCTAAGAAGATCTAAGGTACTTATTTCTAAAATTGAAGCTATTCTTCTGGCTCATCCAGATGTTCAGCCACTTCGTGGTAGAGATTCAGAACGTGGCTATCTTTCAGGTAATAAAAAACATTTCGCCCTTGCTTGCGATAGCTGACTAGCCGCAACGCCCGCAACGCCCGCAGTTGATGGGAAACGGCTGACTCGCTCATCTTGACGATCGCCGCTAGATCACATACGCATAGCTCTTGAATTGCCAGAGCAGACAAAATCCGAAGACGGTTTGCGTCTCCCAGCAAGCTAAAAAACTCCGCCATCCGCTGAGACTTTTCAACACTGAGAATATCTCGATGCAGATTGCGAACATTGCTCAAATCAACTGGATGCTGAACCGTGCAGTTGAGATCGCGGTCTGCCTGAGATAACTTTGCCTTCGGTGTTTTAGCCGTAGAAGAATCCGAGATAGCCATAGGGAGTACAAAAGGAAGAACAAGGGCAACTGTCGGAAGACAGTCCCTACTCTATACCTACCCTATCAGCTTTATAAGGAGGGCGATCGCCCTGAGAGTTGAATCATCGCTGTCTACTGAGACAAAGAGCTATGCTTCTAATCTGGCGATTGCCAATTCATCACCCCAGGCAAATGAATGCGGAATAAATGAGTAGTTTCTGATAATCTTATAAAAAGTTAATGATCTTCTTATTGAATCTCTCATGACCTTATTGATCGTAGGTGCGACTGGCACCTTGGGAAGACAAGTGACCCGTCGCGCCCTCGATGAGGGATACGAAGTGCGCTGTCTCGTTCGAGGTTTTAAGAAAGCGGCCTTCCTGAAGGAATGGGGCGCTGAACTGGTGAAGGGAGACTTGCGTGATCCTGAAAGTATTACTGCCGCACTCAAGGGGGTAACGGCTGTCATTGATGCTGCAACTACCCGTCCGACTGATTCACTTAGCATCAGTCAGGTTGACTGGGAAGGCAAAGTATCCCTGATTCAGGCAGCAAAAGCAGCTAACGTCGAACGATTCATCTTTTTCTCAATTCTGGATGCAGAAAAATATCCCGATGTGCCGTTGATGCAGATCAAGTCCTGTACCGAAGCCTTCCTGGCTGAATCAGGATTGAACTACACCATTCTGCGCCCCTGCGGATTTTTACAGGGCTTAATCGGTCAATATGCCATCCCCATCTTAGAACGCCAGTCTGTCTGGGTGATGGGTGACACCTCCCCGCTCGCCTACATGGATACCCAAGACATCGCCAAATTTGCGGTGCGATCGCTCAAAATTCCCGAAACCGCAAACCAATCTTTTCCGGTTGTAGGTTCACGTGCGTGGGGAGCTTACGAAATCATTCGCCTCTGTGAACGGCTATCTGGGCAGGAAGCAAAAGTGTCTCGAATGCCCATCGGGTTGCTGCGGGCTGTCCGCCGAATTGCTCGATTTTTCCAATGGGGCTGGAACTTGTCCGATCGCCTCGCCTTCACGGAAGTCATCGCCACCGGTAAGCCACTACAGGCTTCAATGGATCGCACTTACGAAGTATTTGAAATTGAGCCCAAAGAGATCACTACTCTAGAAGCTTATATGCAGGAATATTTCAACCGCATTATGAAGAAGCTGCGGGAGTTAGACTACGAAAAAGAAAAAGCTAAAGCAAAAAAGAAAACTCCATTCAAAAAGCAAAGCTGAGTGCAAACCGCTAAGGGAAAAGCATTCAGCTATAGGTATGTATAGGGGCGTGGCATTCGGCAGACAAACTCTGGGATAGTCCAAGAGTGTTCGCCTAAATGCCACGTTTTTTTAGTGAATACTTTCTACTATCCAAGTATTCAAGCACTTCCTTAATCTGTCTTTCACTAAGTTATTCTGCTTAATTTTCAAATTTAATCAGATCAATTTTTTCTATCTCCAAAGTCTGAACTGTTTCTCTAAAATTTAGTAGATTCTTGACTCAGTCAGAAGAGTGATGAGTCTGAAAATTTCCCGTGCCATGATCTGAGAGAGTCGGGTTCAAAACCTGGCTGGAAAAAATGAAACAGTTTTCATAACTTTTTGGGATAGGAGAACATCATGGCTAAGGCAAAAGACATTTTGACATTAATTGAAGCCGATCATCGTAAGGTTGAAGAGCTATTTGAAGAACTGGAAAAAAGCAAAAGCTCTAAGAAAACCTACGAATGTTTGACTCAAATCTACAAGGAATTGAATCTACACGCTAAAGCTGAAGAGCTAGTTTTTTATCCAGCTATGCGGGAATATGATGAAACTGCTGAATTTATTGAAGAGGCAGAAGAAGAACATGAAGAAGCAGAAGTTCTTCTAGAAGAAATTAAGACAATGAGCCCCAGTGATGACCAGTTCAAGACGAAGATTGAGCAGCTTAAAAAAGCAGTTCAGCATCACGTCGAAGAAGAGGAAAGTGAAATCTTTGAAGCCGTCCGAGAATGCATGGAGGATGACGAACTGAAGTCTTTAGGCAAAGAGTTTCAAGACGCAAAAGCGAAGTTGGAAGGAGAGGTTGTTGCTGCAATCAAGTAGCAGTGACCCCTACAATACCAACCTTCCTTAAGGCTGCACATAGAAATGGTATAAGCAGAAAATATCCCCGTAGGGGCTTAGTATTCGGTAGACGGACTATGAAATAGCCCGAAAACTCTTGCCCGAATGCTAAGCCCCTCCATTATTTTTGGACAGCAGATGTCTTTACAGATGTGTTTAAAGACAAATTAGGCTTTTCAAATCCTCCCTGGAAATCGACTCAGAAAGCATCAAGACAGAGCAATCAAGATACTAATTAATAGAATCGTTCCTACAACGAACCAAACTGCGTTGCGACTAAACCAGCTTCTTGCTAGAGAAGTCCATTTTGGCTTGTAGGGTGTGACCTGCCGAATCTGCTGGGACTGGTCAACGTAGAGTGTGCAGTCCTTAGCATAGGGACGCTGGGGAAAGTTGCAGGTGTCATCGGCATGATAGAGACAGGTTGGACAGAGATAGTCTCCCGCATCTGCACGATGCAGGGGGATACCGGGATGCCCGAAGGCTTTGAGCGGTAAGCGGCAGTGGGGGCAGGCGATCGCCTGCACTTCAACGGGCTGATGACAACGAGGACACTCAGACATCAACAAACTCTGGGTAGTCAATGGACGTGGGCTACCCCAATCCTAGCCCAGCTAATTCTCAGCAACTCGGAGGTCAGGCAGATTCCATAAAGGTCCGCCTAGAGAAGAATACTCTATGCCCTGGACTGTATTGCGAACTGCAGCCATGTCCAAGGCGTTGACCAAATAGATAAATGGCAGGTGTTCCTGCATTAATTGCTGAGCCTGAGCGTAGATTTCCCTACGTCCGGCTTCATCCAAAATCTGTGACCCTCTGACATAAAGGCTAGCGATTTCGCGTTCCCAATCGGCAAACTGTTGCCCTTCAACGGGAGGTTGCCCTGCGGTAGGTGCCTGGTTGAAGGTATGCAAGCTGCCGTCTAATGCCCAAACTGCTGACCAGCCGTGAGGTTCAGTGCTTGCAGTGATACCCCCCAGGTAAGCGTCCCACTCAAAGGTATTGCCCAGTCGGTTAATCAGAGTGTTGAAATCAATCGGCTGAAAATCGACCTGCATCCCAATTTGAGCCAGGTCTTGCTTGATTTGGGCACCAATAGTTGCAATTCGTCTGCCGCCAGAATTGGTTAAAAGGGTGAATTGAACTCGATTGCCCTCTGCATCCAGCAATTGACCTGCACTGTTGTACTGAAATCCTGCACTGGTCAGTAACTCTTTTGCTTGCTCTAGATTGTAGTCGTAGGTTTTTAAGCCTTCCTGTGGAGAAAGATAGTAGATGCTCTGTACTGGAATTGGGGAATTTTGGGCTTCACCTAATCCCAAGAAGATGTTGTTGATCATCGTGGGGCGATCGATCGCCTGAGCGACTGCCTGACGAAATTCCAAGGTGTTGAACCAGCGCGATTTGATTGGGTCAACGATTGGTTGTCCATTACGGCTGGCTTGATTCAAGTTGAAGCAGAAATAGAGCGCACTGGTGTCTGGACCGCCTTGATAAATACTGAAGTTTCCTCTGTTTTCTTCTTTCTTTAGCAATTGAAAGGTGGAGGCTGAGATTTCGATCAGATCGGAGCCACCAGAGCGAAATTCGAGCAGGGCTGTGTCGGTGTTCTCAATAATCTGCCAGACAAACCGTTCAACATAAGGTTTAGGATTGCCTTGCTCATCCTGCTGCCAGTAGTAGGGGTTACGGCGCATGACGACCCGCTCTGCGGGGGAATAGCTGACCATGACATAGGGTCCGTTGCCGACGATTTCTCCAGGGTCGGTACCAGTGCCCCAAGTGGAGAGAAATAACGGTTCCCCGGCTGAATTTTTTGTTTCAACGGCTTCACGTAGTTTATGGGCTGGCAAGATGGGTGCGCCGCCACCGTAGAGCAAGAGGGGAGCAAAGGGCTCGGGGGAGACAAACTCGATTTGGCGATCGCCCACCTTTCTCACAGTCGGTAACGCTCCACTTTCGCCAATTCGCAGCACGTCTCGCGTGGGAGCCGGGATTTCTTCGTTTAGATAAACGTCGTTGAAGGTAAAAACTACGTCATCTGCCGTCAGCGGCTCCCCATCTGACCACTTCAGCCCTTCGCGCAGGGTAAACGTAATTCTCAAGTTATCGTCTGAGACTTCCCATGATTCTGCTTGAGCCGGAATAATTTCCCCAGTCATGCCATCACTGGTAATCAAGCCCTCATAGATGTAGCCAAATACATTAGGAGCTGCTTGGTTGAGCGCATAGTTAAAGGTAGAGGGATCAGTGCCAACGGAGGCAACCATTTGAGGAACCTGAGTGGCTTCAGCTTTGAAGCGATCGAGGCTGCATGAGTTGAGGGCGATCGCCACTACTGACAGCAGCACCAGGCTTGCTCGACGCAGAGAAATTTTTGAGAATACGGAAAAAAACATTGAGCTAGAAAACTTAATTTTCAGTGACTTGAAGTTCGTAGAGATTCCAGATCGGCCCGCCTAATGCAGAATACTTTACGCCTTCAATGCGATCGCGCACAGCCATCAAAGACAGCGGGTTGACCAAATAGATAAACGGCAAATATTCCTGTGCCAAGCGCTGGGTTTGCCCATAGATGACTTTGCGCTTTTCGTCGTCCAGTTCTTGACCGCCCTGAACATAAAGTCGACTAATCTCTAATTCCCAATCTGTGACTTCACGCCCTTCGATAGGAGTTTGCCCTTGTGCGGGTGCCTGGTTGAAGACGTGGAGTCTGCCATCGACTGACCAGGTATTTCTGCCGCCATCTGGCTCAATCCCGGCTCCACCAATGCCTAATATCAGTGCCTCCCAATCAAGGCTGTTATCGAGCTTATCTACCAAGGTGTTGAATGAAATTGGTTGAAAGTCAACCTGAATGCCAATTTGGGACAAATCTTGCTTAAATTGTGATCCCAACGCTTCACGCACTTTATTTCCAGCATTGGTAATCAGGTTAAAGCGCACCCGATTGCCCTCTGCATCCAGCAGTTGCCCTGCGCTGTTGTACTTAAATCCGGCGCTTTCGAGTAACTCTTTTGCTTTAGCCGGGTCGTATTCGTAGGTGGGTAAGCCCTGCTCTGGCGACAAGTAGTAAGGATTTTGAATGTAAATGGGGGAGTTTTGAGGAACGCCCAACCCCTGGTAAATGTTGTTGATCATGGTGGGGCGATCGATTGCATAGGCGATCGCCCTCCGAAACTCCAGTGAGTTAAACCAGCGTGACTTAACCGGATCGATCAAAGGCGTTCCATTTCGGCTGCCCTTGTTCAGGTTGAATGTCAAAAAGGTTGTACTGAGCGCTGGACCACCCTCATAAATAGTGAAATTACCCCTTCTTTCTTCTCGTTTGGTCAGCGCAAAGTATTCAGGTGGAATGGCTTCAACGTCTAATCCACCCGAACGAAACTGCATTAGAGAAGTGTCCGTTGATTCGACGATTTCAAGCACAACGCGCTCAATGTAGGGCTGCGGGTTGCCTTGGGCATCTTTGCGCCAGTAATAGGGATTTCGCTCTAGCACAATCCGTTGAGTTGGCGCATAGTTCGCAATGTAGTAAGGTCCACTGCCCACAATTTCAGCTGGAGGGGTATCTGTTCCCAAAGCCGAAAGAAAGAAAGGATTGCCTTCTGAATCTGTCTGTTCTATAGAGTTCTGCAAGGCGTGTTGAGGCAAAACTTCGCCCAACCCCGCAAACCGTAGCAGGGGCGCAAAGGGTTCAGGAGAGCGAAACTCAACCCGACGCTCATCTAATTTCCTAACGCTTGGAAAAGCTCCTGTCTCGCCAATCCGAAAGATGTCTTGAACACTGCTGGGAACCTTTTCGTTGAAGACGATGCTGTTGTAGGTAAAGACGACATCGTCTACCGTCAAAGGCTCGCCGTCAGACCATTTCAAATCTTCCTGCAAGGTGAAAATAATGCTTTGCTGGTCGTCTGAAATTTCCCACTTTTCTGCGATTCCCGGTTCTAGCTCACCTGTTAGCCCGTTTTGGGAGAGTAGCCCTTCGTAGATGTAAGCCAGGACATCGCTGGACTCGGTGTTAATAATTGGGTTAAAGGTTTTGGGGTCGCTGAGGCTGCTGACTACAATTCGCGGAACCTGAGCTGCCTCGGTTTTGAACGAGTTGAGACTGCATGAACTGAGGGCGATCGCCACCACCGATAGCAGCACCACCAGCATCTTTCGCCAGGAAATTCTTGACCACACAGCAGAAATCATCCAACAGATTGAACGGAACTTCTTTGCATCATAAACGCTGAGGCTTGAAGTGAGTGTTGCCTACTCTGCGGCGGTCTATTCTTCTAAAGGTAGATCAGCAAAAACGGTTGCAATGAAACAATGAGGCAGATGTTACTACCCATAGTTGCAACGAATCACAGTTACGAAGAATAGCCTCTCACTTCATCACTGCTCCCATGAATTTTAACTTTTCCGACATTTTCTGGATTTTGCTACTGATCGCCTCTGTTCAACCTGCGTGGCAGCGGCAAACCGTTGAGCTACGACGCATCCAGGCACTGAAAGAATTTGAACGGCGACGAGATACGCGCGTTATTTTGCTGATTCACCGACAGGAATCTATTAACCTGTTGGGAATTCCGCTTTCGCGCTTTATCAGCATCGAAGATTCAGAACAAATTTTGCGGGCAATTCGCCTGACTCCGCCCGCAACTCCGATCGATCTGATTCTGCATACGCCCGGAGGTTTGGTGCTGGCGACTGAGCAAATTGCTAGAGCGCTGATTCGCCACCCTTCTAAAGTCACCGTGTTTGTGCCGCACTATGCCATGAGTGGCGGCACGATGCTGGCACTGGCGGCTGACGAAATTGTGATGGATGAAAACGCGGTGCTGGGGCCGGTTGATCCACAGTTGGGTAACTTTCCAGCCGCTAGCATTTTGCGGGTCAGGCAAGACAAGCCCATCGGTGAAGTGGATGACCAGACGCTAATTATGGCGGATATTGCTCAAAAGGCGATTGCCCAGGTACAGCGTTTTGTCCGCACATTGCTAGAAGATGAAGTGCCTAAAAGGAAAATTTCGCCTGAAAAAATAGATTCGATCATTGAAGCAATTACCACGGGGCGTGTCACTCACGACTATCCGATCACGGTCGAAGAAGCCAAAGAAATGGGTTTGCCGATCAATACCGATATGCCCACCTCAATTTATCAACTGATGGATCTGTATCCTCAGCCACGCGGCGGTCGTCCCAGTGTGCAATACATTCCCATGCCCTATGAGCCTCGTCCCCGCCTGCCAGAACCCGGAGGCACTTCACCTCAGCCGCAGCGCTAGGAGTTTAACCTGCCCACCTGTAGGGGCGATTCGCGAATCGCCCCTACATAAAATTTCTCGTTAAGCTGTTGGTTAAATCTAGTTTATGGAGATATTAATATGAGCAATTCAAATCAGAATGAAGACAAAAACATCATTAAAGTGGATGCTGTTACGCTGACAGCGATTGTGGTGGGGCTGTTGTTATTGCCCTTGCTGTTGACTGGATCTATTTCCCAGTAAGCTTTAGGAAAACTAAAATACGCCGATCGATCGCGTCGGAAATAGCCGAAGCAGCGTCAGGAAAATTATTCTCAAACTGATAGGCACTTGCAGATTGCTTAATCGGTTAGATCTTGCGCTGCTTAAGGATGTTGGCGATCGCATCAACACCCCATCAACGAGTTGAAAAGGCTTCGTCAAAGCGACGAGTCACAGGCTCAATCAGGAATGTCAGGACTGATTTTTGGCGAGTCACGATTTCTGCGGTGGCAGCCATGCCGGGAACCAACTCAACGGGCTTGCCCTGCACAGCCACAGAAGTGCGGTTTAACTTGACCCGTGTCGTAAAAACCAAACCCAAGTCTTCGTCGAGCGTGGCGTTGGGGCTAACCTGCATGACTTCGCCCTCAATCGTGCCAAACTCCTGAAATGGGAAGGTTGCGACTTTGATCTTTGCCCGCATTCCTTCTTCGATGAAACCGATGTCCCGGTTCAGCACCTTGACCTCTAGCATCAAGTCTTCGCCTGCGGGCAAGATGGACAGTATTTCTTCACCCGGTTCAATGGTGCGTTCTGCTAGTGTCGTTTCGATGTTGTAAATTCTGCCAGAAATAGGCGCACGAATAGTTTGTCCATCGGTTTTGATGGTCGCTTCATTCAACTGCCCTTCAATGTTTGACAACTCTTCCTGGCGTTGGGTGAGTTGAGTCAAAATTTCACTGCGCCGCTGTGATTCCAGGCTTTCAGCAGTCTGCTGTGCCGCTTGATAAGCCTGCTGTGCCTGCTGGATGGCTTGCTCTTGACCCGCGATTTCTTGCCCTAGCGAGGCAACTCGGTCTTGGGCTTCGGTCAGCCGATCTTTAGCTTCCAGATAGTCAAATCGGGGAATGGCTCCCTCCACTAAACCACGCAGACTAGCTTCTCGTTCGCGAGCATTTTCCAGCGTTTCTCCAGCGTTAATCAAATTTTCTTGCAGTCGAGCCAGTTGGGATCGGGCTTCATTCACTGCCGCTGCTTGACGATTTACGTCGGCGATCGCCGCTCCCCGACGCGTATCAAAGTCTCCTAGCCGAGCCGCCAATAGCTGATCTTGCACGGCATTGCCAGTCGATGTTTCACCTGTCCGCTCAGCTTCCAATCGAGCCAGATCTTGACGAACTAGCTCTGCGGCTGATTGCAGGCGATCGACTTCTGCTTGAGACAGGGTGGGGTCTTGCTCAACCAGGATGTCTCCCTGTTTGACTTCATCGCCTTCCTGCACTTTGATCTCACGGATTACGCCACCTTCGAGCGATCGCACCGGGCGCACCTGGGTAGAGGGGATCAGTTCTCCTTGAGCAACCGCCACCTCATCTACTCTGCTGTAATGCGCCCAGGCGATCGCCCCTACGACTAAAATGCTGATACTTCCGGCTAGCAGCCGCGTGTAAAGAGGCGGCAATTGGCGAACGGCTTTACCCAACTCGTAAGACAGGTAATCTTCGGGGTTGACAAACTGCTGTCGGGTCTGGCGAGTTTGAGCGGCGGAAGTCGGCTGAGAAGAATCCATATTTAAGCAATCTCGTTCAAACAGATTTTCTGACGTTTAGATCCTAGTGGCTATCCCGGAGATAGACTTATTTCTTCATCTAAGGTTTCCCAATTTTTCAGTAAATCTCATGACCTTACCTTCAGGCTTCCTGCATGAATCATTTTTTGAAGCGTGAATGGTGGCGTGGCGAAGTCGCATCGCCATTCACGCTTTTTTGTATAAAGCTGAGTATTTTGAGTGCTCCGTGTACGCAGGGCGCGCTCAAAATACCCGGACTTGAAAAGAATTAGCGTTAAAAAAAGAGACATACATTGCTGTATGCCTCCTGATCTTGGAGAGAAAAATTGAAGCGTTGTTTCTGTAGAAATCCAGTTACGCGGGAGGTTAGGTGCAACTCAACGTTAGACCTTTAGAATCCAGGCTTCACGAGTGTCTGCACTGACAAACGGAGCAGGAACGTAGGGGATGTCAACGCCCAAGGAAACAAAGGCAGCACGAATTGCAGTGGCATGGGCTGTTTCGGTAGAGCCAATGCTGGCACCTGCCGTCACCAATTCAGGAGCACCGAGTTTAGCGACTTCGTTGGCATAGGCGATCGCCGCATCTACTTCCAGCGCTAGCGCCAACTTGGCAATATTCACATCCGAGTCCAAAGCACCTTCTCCGGCTTCCAGGTAAGAAGACAGGTCATAGCTTTCCTCAGCCATCACGGGAGTTCCACCCAGGCTAGTAATCACTGATGTTAGAGTATCTCGGTGAACCATGTGGTCAGCCTGGTTTTTCAGCGCCAGTGCCAAAACTGCCTGACCGACTTCAGTGTCACTTAAAGCACCTGCGGCAAAGCCATAGGCCCAAATTGCCTGGTGCTCATAATAGAGTGCGCCGTTCAAAACTTCCCTATCGCGGCGGCGTCCAGCTTGAGCAGGGCGGGCCGTAATAGCCGATAGCCCCAATGCGCCTGATACTCCGGCGAGCGCTCCCCCAAATAGCACACCCCGTCGAGAAATACTGCGGTGGGAAGTAGGTTCAATCAGCAAAAAATTCTCTTTCGTCATAATAGATCCAGTTCTCCTCTAGACTCAGCAGGTAAGCAAATAATTGATTTAGGCTCGACAGGCTTCACGACAAGCTAGACTACGAACGCAAAAACCAGAGGAACAGCCGCAAAGCTGCTTCCCTCAGGGTGAAGTGCCAACTTACCCTTGCCAATCTAGAAAGATATACGCGTCACCGAGCAGTTTGGATTTGCCCACCCTGATACAACAAGTAGAATGGTTGGAAGTGCAGTCCGAAACCCTCGCAGATTTAGCTGTTTTTATCTTCTGTATAACTTTTGCCCTAACGTCGCATGACTCCTCCTCAGTCGCCTCAAAAACCACCCAATTCACCAAAAACTTTGCTGGGTGCTATCACTCAGGCTGTGCAAACTGTTCAGGCAAGGGTCGATTTTTCTAAACTTGCGCTGAAGCCAGATGCAAAGGTACCAGAACTGTGGGTGCAGGAGGCAGACGCAGACAAAGCTGAGGTTTATCCACTGCTGGGCGATCGCTACCTGCTGGGACGCAGCTCTAAATCTTGCGATATCGTGGTGCGAAATCCGGTGATTAGCCAGATTCACCTCTCCCTTACGCGCGACAGCAAACAGGGCAACGCCGCCTTCAAGATTAAGGACGAAAACTCCACCAACGGCATCTATCGCGGCAAACGCAGAGTCACCGAGACGACCCTGCGCCATGGCGACGTTTTTACGTTGGGGCCGCCAGAGTTAGCGGCTTCTGTGCGCGTTCAATACGTTTATCCGCCTCCCTGGTACATCAAAACAGCGCAGTATGGGCTATATGGACTAACCGGAGCAACTGCTCTGGTCGCGATGTGGATTGGGGTGGAATGGCAACGTTTCTCCGTTCGCCCCCTGCCCGAATCGGTTCAAGGTCCGGTCGTTGTTCTAGCCCGCGACGGTCAAACCCCTCTACAGCCGATTCGGAATGAGGCACACCTGGAGCTAGAGCAACTATCCAACTTTTCGCCCTATCTGCCGGATGCCGTCATTGCCTCTGAAGATTCTCGGTTTAACTGGCATCTGGGCGTTGACCCAATCGGCATCCTGCGTGCTTTAGTGACGAACGTTTCTAGCGGTGAAATTCGCGAAGGTGCCAGCACCGTTACTCAGCAGCTTGCTCGCAGCATCTTCCAGGAATATGTTGGGCGGGAAGACTCGGCGGGTCGCAAAATTCGTGAGGCGATCGTTGCGCTAAAGCTGGAAACTTTCCATAGCAAAGATTTCCTCATGCTGACCTACTTAAACCGGGTTTATTTAGGTAACGGTAACTATGGATTTGAGGATGCGGCTCAGTTTTATTTTGGAAAATCTGCCGCTGACCTGACGCTGTCTGAAGCCGCCACACTGGTAGGAATTTTGCCAGCACCCAACAGCTTTAACCCAGTTCAGGACTATCAAGCCGCTGTGGAACTGCGCGATCGCATCCTCACTCGCATGGCAGCTCAAGGCATGGTCAGCCAGGAAGAAGCCCAGCGGGCCAGGCGATCGCGCATCGAGATTAACCCAGAGGCGATCGAAGAACTGGAAAGCACAATCGCGCCCTACTTTTATGGTCAAGTTTTTAACGAATTGGAGACGCTTTTAGGCGCAGAGTTGGCTCAAGAAGGAAACTTCATCGTTGAAAGCAGTCTTGATCCCCAAATTCAAGCTCAGGCGGAAACTAGCCTTCAGGGTGCAGTGGGAAACGATGGATTAAACTATGGCTTTTCTCAAGGGGCGATTGTCACGCTCAACTCCAGCACCGGAGAGGTACTTGCCCTGGTCGGTGGTACCAACTACCAGGAAAGCCAGTTTAATCGCGCAAGTCAGGCTCTGCGACAGCCCGGATCAACTTTTAAGGTATTTGCCTACGCCGCTGCTTTAGAGCGCGGAATTTCACCTGGACAGTCCTACTCCTGTGCTCCTCTAGATTGGGGTGGTCAAACCTTCGCAGGTTGCCGTTCGGGTGCAGGTAGCATGGATATGTACACAGGTTTAGCTCTGTCTGAAAACGCGGTTGCGCTCCGAATTGCTCAAGAAGTTGGGCTAGATAACGTAGTGTCTGTCGCTCGGCGAATGGGAGTTGACTCTGAACTTAATCCAGTCCCTGGGTTGGTTTTAGGGCAAAGTGAAGCGACCCTGCTAGAAATGACTGGCGCGTTCGCCGTTTTTGCCAACCAGGGACAAAGAAATCGTCCCCACACGATTGGTCGTATCCTCGACAGCAGTGATTGTGGCAACCCTGAGGACTTAAGCACCTGCCGAGTGATCTACGACTACGCCCAGGATGCTGAATCTAACTTACCTGTCATAAACCCTCAAGTCGCAGATACAATGACCGATTTGCTCCAGGGTGTGATCCAGAGTGGCACGGGACGCGGAGCAGCCGTAGGCCGAGGTGAGGCTGGAAAAACAGGGACAACGAATGACAACGTAGACCTCTGGTTTATCGGCTACATTCCCAGACAAGAACTAGTTACAGGGGTTTGGTTAGGAAACGATGACAACACACCGACTTCTGGCAGTAGCGCTCAAGCAGCTCAAATTTGGGGTGACTATATGAGCCAAGTCAGGCAGTAAACCAAGTAGGTCGCTTCCTAAACTGGGTCAAACCCGGATTAGACAGTATTTTGGCAAACCTGTGCAGAAATATACAAGCCCAGCTTCTGTAGAAAGGTGTTCATCGCATCTTTACAGAAGCTTGTTTTTGGATATACTTCTTATCAATCTTTCCTAAAAAAGATAGGTAGGATTTTATGACATGCTGCTGTCATTGACTGAGAGATCAGCTATGATCACAGCGAAACAAGTTCAATAGCAGAATTGGGGTATGTCCGAATTAAACGCACTACCCTAAATCGCTCTGAATGGCACCTTTACATCACTTGGTTTGGAGAGGATCGTGACTATTTACATTGGCAACCTGTCTTTTCAGGCTACCGAAGAAGACTTACGTGAAGTATTTGCTGAATACGGTAAGGTTAGCCGGATCAGCCTCCCTACAGACCGCGAAACAGGCAGAAAAAGAGGTTTTGCCTTTGTGGAGATGGAGGACGAATCCAAAGAGGACTTAGCAATCTCTGAGCTTGACGGTGCCGAATGGCTAGGTCGAGAGATCAGAGTCAACAAGGCTAAACCCCGTGAAGGCGGAGGAGGGAACGTGGGCCGTAAGAACGGCGGAAGCTTTTCTAGAAGCTAAAGTTACTTCCCTTCAATCTTCTACAGCCGAGCGCAGTAGAGAACCTAAGTAGCAGAATCAGGATGATTTCCGGCTCTGGTGTCCGGCTCCACTAGCTACTAAGGAATCTTTGCGTCGTTTGGTTAACGAAGACTCCAAGCAACAGATTGTTGCTGACAGCGATCGCTGCCTGCTAGGAGCAATCTCCATCAAAGTACCCTTTTACTAGCATCTTATACTCTTGCTTGGCTTGCCTCTAGCTTATGGTAGAGTTCCCATTCTTGAGTGGAAGCTAACGAGAGCACAGAAGCTTTAGGTGCTGTTACATAATAACGTTTCTCTAAAAATGGGACACAGATGGGAGGAGTGCCCTTCCAGCTGTGTCCCTAATTTTTGGAATTGGACAAGAAAGCAAAGCGTAGAGGCGAGTCCCCTACGCTTTGCTTTTAGCTTAAGTAATGGCAGCTTAAAGAAAACAGCTTATCGACAGAAGCGCATCCTGCAACACAAAATGCGCCCCCATCAATAAACTACACAGAAACAGTAGCCTTGGTGATGGCGTTGAGTTCACCCTTGGCGTACTTAGCAGCAAAATCATCCAGGGAAACTTGCTTGATGCCGCTTGCCTGACCAGCTGTTCCAAAAGCTTCGTAGCGATCGGAGCAGACTTTTTGCATGTACTTGATTGAGGGCTTGAGGAAGTGGCGGGGGTCAAACTCTTTAGTGTTTTGTGCCAAAGCTTCCCGAACCGCAGCTGTAATAGCCAAACGGTTGTCCGTGTCGATGTTCACCTTGCGAACACCGCTCTTGATGCCCTTTTGAATTTCTTCAACAGGTACACCGTAGGTTTCGGGGATGGTGCCACCGTACTGGTTGATGATCGCAATCAGATCTTCAGGAACGGAGGAAGAACCGTGCATTACCAAGTGGGTGTTAGGCAAACGACGGTGAATCTCTTCGATGCGGCTGATTGCCAAAATTTCACCAGTCGGCTTACGAGTGAACTTGTAAGCTCCGTGGCTGGTGCCAATTGCCACTGCCAGTGCATCAACCTGGGTCTGCTCAACGAAATCAACAGCCTGGTCAGGATCAGTTAACAGCTGGTCATGAGACAGCTTGCCCTCAAAACCATGACCGTCTTCCTTGTCACCCATACCGGTTTCCAAAGAACCCAAGCAACCCAGTTCACCCTCGACGCTAACGCCGATGGAGTGAGCTACCTTGACCACTTCACGAGTCACATCAACGTTGTACTCGTAGCTGGCTGGGGTTTTTGCGTCTCCTTCCAGAGAGCCATCCATCATCACGCTGGTGAAACCCTGGCGCATCGCAGAATAGCAGGTCGCAGGCTCATTGCCGTGGTCTTGGTGCATGGCAATGGGAATGTGAGGATAGGTTTCAACCGCAGCCAAAATTAGGTGGCGCAAGAAATTTTCCCCAGCATATTTGCGAGCACCGCGAGATGCCTGCAAAATTACAGGGCTATTTGTCTCATGGGCAGCCTGCATGATTGCCTGAATCTGCTCCATGTTGTTGACATTGTAAGCAGGAATGCCGTAGCCATTCTCAGCGGCATGATCGAGCATCAGCCGCATTGGTACGAGCGCCATAGATTATCCTCCTAATACTTCGTCGGTATCAAATCGCTTTTAGACAGTTTTTAACAGTCTCAAATCTTACGATAATCTTAAGGCACTTTTTAGACGAGTGCGAAACGGATTTTAGGAATCCTGATTAGCTGCTCTTACTAAAACAATAATTTCAACTAATTTGATTTAGAAATTCGCCATTCCGCTATTCAAAAAAACACTGTTCAAAAATATGGGTCGCCCGGGATTCGAACCCGGAACTAATCGGTTAAAAGCCGAGTACTCTACCTTTGAGTTAGCGACCCATCACTACTAGTTTATCAGCTAAATCTAACGGTTTTCGCGTTAAATTTACTTCCCTGATTGCCGTTTACCAACATATCACATCCTTTGCTCAAGTTGTATAGGTTAATGAAAAGTTTCGGCAAAAAAATAGCACTATTTGTCGAGGTGCAGATTCAAGGTCGGAAGTTGATGCTGAAGTAAAAGCCGTAGTCTTGGGCGTTTTCGCCGCGCTCGCTCAAGTCAACCAGGGGCAGGGCCGCATCTAGCCGAATGGCGAAATCGGGCAAAGGCTCCCAGATTAGTCCCAGACCCACTCCTGCTAAGAAGGTTTGCTCGGGAAGTTGGTTGGGGTTGTCGTCAGAATTCCAGACTGAGCCGATTTCTGCAAATGGAGCAAGCTGGAGAATGGGAATGCCTGCCTCGTCGCGTTGGAGCGCAGTGCGATTTTCAACTGAAAACCGGAAGCCGTTGTCTCCAGAGCGAGCATTTTGGCGATAGCCTCGGAGCGACTGTCCGCCACCGATTACAAAGATCTGAGAGGGCAGCAAGCTATCGGGAGTTAACTGCATATCTGCCTGCATGATCAGCAGGTTGTCAGGATTTAAAACTTGTACCCGCTGCGCCTGTCCCAACCAGCTAAAGAAGCGTCCATCGGGGATTGGCTCAGGGTTGATGGTGGCATCAAGCAGGTCAATGCCCAGACTGAACTGTGATCGCAGTGCCCAGGCTCCCCGCACGTCTCGCCGCACGTAGTCTTGCCCAAATCGGATAACGCTGGTGCTGCTTCTGCCCTGCTCATCAGGTCCAAACTGGAAGGGTGTAGGAATGTCAGAAATAAACGTTTGCCCGTCCTGGTGGGTGAAGCCGAGGGAGAGGGCAAATTCTTCGCGGGGCGATCGCACCAGCGGTTGGCGGAAACTGATTTCGTACAGGTCGGAATTTCCTTCAATGTTCAGAAATGAAAATTCTGGGTCAGTCACGCGGTAGTCAGTCGGTGAGTAGCGAAGCTGAAGGGTGCCATTCATGGGATTGAGCGGCACCCGATAGCTAAAGTCAAGAATGTTAGAGCCGCCTGTCGTTGAGCGATAATACGCAGCCGCTAATTCATCACCCAACCCCGTCGGGCTACGATAGCGCAAGTCAACGCCAAGTCGCTCGGAACCAATGCCAGGGGGAGAGAAGTTATCAATGCTGAAACTGCTGACAAACGGATCTGCTTCGGTCACTCTCACCGTGAGAATGCTTTGACCCAAGCCACTTCCTGCTCGGAGGCTGGCTTCTACATTGTCAAACAGCGGGTCTAGCCGCAGGAGGCGCAGTTGGTCTTCTAGTTCTGCTTGGTTGAGTGGAGTGCTGGCTCCAAGTTCAACGCGAGCGCGCACATAGGATGAGTTAACGCGCTCAGTGCCTTCAATTTCGATGCTTTCTAGCGAACCTTCTACCACCACAATCTGCACGACTCCATCAGTGATGGTCTGGTCTGCTACGACTGCTCTGGAGGTAATGTACCCCTGATCAAGGTAGAGCTGAGTAATTGCATCTGCGACGGTAATCAGTTCTTCACGGGTCAGCGATCGCCCTTCAAACGGCTCTACGACGGGCGCAAAGTCATTTTCATCAAATACTGTGCTGCCTACTACCTCAATTTGACGTACCTCAATTTGAACCGAGGAGTTATCTGGCACAGGTGGCGTTGCTTCTGATTCTGGCTCTGGCTCTGGTTCTGGTGTCTCTGTTCCCTCAACAGGTGCGACCGGAGTTTCTTCCTCAGGTGTGACCGGAATTGGAGCAGGAGCTGGCTGCAAGAAGCGATCGTCTGGGTCGGGCAAAGTTTCTGGACCAGCAGGAACTTGTCCCAGTTGCAGCCATTCTGGACTGTCAATTTGAGGAGCTTCAGCCTGAGGAATTTCAGCCTGAGGATTGTCGGGATTGAGAGCCGTTTCAATTGGGCTTGGTACAGCTGCCGCGCTCGAAGCAAGGCAAGCTGTTATCCCTGGAATTGAAACCCCACACCAAAATGCCAAAAGCCTGAAATGCCAGCGCATAAACGCCTGCGTCTCCAATTTCTCGGAAAGGTCATGCAAAGACTACCAGAGTTATTAAACTCCATTCCGGAAGATCCTCCAATTTTCTGTTTATTTACAGAATATGGGTGATACAGGATATGGGTGATCAGCGGCGACGGACTTTGCTCACCATTTTGCGCGAGAAGCGCAGGTTTAGCTGAGCTGCCTCTGCCCAATCTTGCAAAATTCGGAAGAAGGTCTGACGGTCCTCGGCTTGCAGCACAGCGGTTTGGTCGGCAGTTTCAATCACGTAAGGGTAGCCACTGCCGATGATCACTTCACCTCGTACCCAGTCCATGACGCGCTCTAGCAAGCCTGCCTCGTACATCCATAGCGGCATCTCAATGCGGGTGGGGTAGCCTTCTCGCGTCGTTTTGAGGTAAGTGAAAGCAATTTTGTCACGCTGTTCCTGGTAATCTGAAAGGATGCCGAATCGCTGACAGAGAAATAGAGGGGTGCGATCGCCCCACTCCATAAACGGATTAACCAACTGAGCATCGTGAATTGCCCCAACTTCTGGCAGTTTGTAGAGCTTTTGCAGCATCACGGTCAGGTCACGCGCATAGGTCGTATCAACGTAACCTACCAGCGGCACGCGGCACTTCTCGCTGGCGCGGAGTAATTCCAAGAAGCAATCGAGATATTTTTGGCGCAAATCCCGGTCGAAGGCATCTGCGAACGTGCCCACCAGTGATCCGTCAAAAAACACGAGGCAGTCATTGGAGTTGGGGTGTTCCTGAATGTATTGAATCAGCCGCTCTGTTTCCATTTGAAAGCGGCGCAAGTTGACCTTACGGTCAGCGGGTTCACCGCTGTTGCCGACCTGCAACTCACTGGGTGTCATCACATCCAGGGCAATGTCTTTGTTGTAGCTGCCGCTAGGCAAATGCGGATTCTCAAACCAGCCTATCTGCACCAGCGCTACGGGAATTGACAAATCTTTGCCGGGATAGATTTGAGAGCCATCTACTGCAAAGGTGGAAATTCCTATCAGGCGATCGCGCACCCAGTTCAGACTTTGCTCTCGACTTTGCCAGACTAACTTGCAGGGCAAAACGCCATTAGATGCACCATCGAAAGGCTCTAGCGATCGCGCCCCCACCTCAAACGGAAAATCGTCCAGCATACTTTCGAGTTTGGCTGGTGGCAATTTCATCAACTCTGCTAGGGCAGCTTGATACTGCTGCAAAAATTGCCAGGTTTCACGATCAAACGCATTGAACTGCTCGCGTTTGGCATCTAAGATATCGCGAACTTGGGAAGGTTTGAGAGGCATAAGCGGGAGATGGAAATGAGTGGATCGGGGGGTGGGAATTGGGGGTTGTGAGGTTGGGGGGTGAACACTTGTAACGAGAAAAGGTCTTCAAAAGTCTCTTTAGCCCCTAGCCTCCAGTCCTAGCTCCCCATTTCGATATATTAAGCTCTATTTCAATCTGCTTACATCTCCAGGACGAAGTAAAAATCGTCTGGAAGTCCGTGATACGATGCATCGCGTAGCCTTAGAGATGGGAGAAAAAACCTTTGGCACTACGGGTTGCTGTTGTTGGTTCGGGTCCGGCAGGCTCTTCCGCTGCTGAGACTTTAGCAAAAGCTGGAATTGAAACCTATTTATTTGAACGCAAGTTAGACAACGCTAAGCCTTGCGGTGGAGCCATTCCGCTGTGTATGGTGAGCGAATTCGATCTTCCACCCGAAATCATCGACCGCCGCGTTCGCAAGATGAAGATGATCTCGCCGTCTAACGTCGAGGTCAATATTGGGGGCACGTTGACTGACGATGAGTACATCGGCATGTGTCGGCGGGAAGTGTTGGACGGGTTCTTGCGCGATCGCGCCCATAAGCTCGGCGCAAAGCTGATCAATGGGACTGTTCACGCGCTAGAAATTCCGTCAAACAGCACTGATCCTTACACGCTCCACTATGCCGATCATTCCAACGGCAACTTGGAGGGTATTGCTAAAACCCTGCAAGTCGATGTGGTGATTGGTGCGGACGGCGCTAACTCTCGGATTGCTAAGGCGATCGATGCGGGTGACTACAACTATGCGATCGCTTTCCAAGAGCGCATCCGGTTGCCCGAAGACAAGATGGCGTACTACCAGGACTTGGCAGAAATGTACGTGGGAGATGATGTCTCCACGGATTTCTACGCCTGGGTCTTCCCCAAGTATGACCACGTTGCGGTTGGCACTGGCACGATGAAAGTGAACAAAGCCGACATCAAAAAGCTCCAGGCAGGCATCCGCGCCCGTGCTGCAAAGCGCTTGGAAGGCGGTGAAATCATCAAAGTCGAAGCGCATCCGATTCCAGAGCATCCCAGACCTCGCCGAGTGGTTGGTCGGGTAGCGCTAGTGGGCGATGCAGCGGGTACTGTCACCAAGTCTTCGGGTGAAGGCATTTACTTTGCCGCTAAGTCTGCTCGGATGTGCGCTGAAGCGATCGTGGAGTTTTCCAGAAATGGTGAGCGCATTCCCACGGAAGCTGACCTGAAGGTGTACCTGAAGCGGTGGGATAAGATGTACGGCTTGACCTACAAGGTACTTGACCTGCTGCAAACAGTCTTCTATCGTTCCGATGCGACTCGTGAAGCGTTTGTGGAAATGTGCGCCGACATGGATGTGCAGAAACTCACGTTTGACAGCTATCTGTACAAGACGGTAGTTCCTGCGAACCCAATCACGCAGCTTAAAATTACTGCCAAAACGATTGGTAGCTTGCTGCGCGGCAGTGCATTGGCTCCTTAAGCGAGGCATCAGGGCGATCGCCCATTAACAAGAAACGGGGATACCTCCTGTGATACAGGAAGTGTCCCCTGTTTTTTATTGAGTCATTGGTCATTGGCTAACGAGATGAAGGACAGATGACCGACAACAAACACGGTTTATTTGTAGGTTTGGCAACTCTGGATTTAATTTATCTGACAGAGGCATTGCCAACCCAAAATCAGAAGATTGTGGCGCTGGATTACACCGTAGCAGCGGGTGGCCCGGCGACAAATGCGGCAGTTACGTTTGGATATTTGGGCGATCGCCCCACCCTACTCAGTATTTTTGGCGCTCATCCAATTAATCAGCTAGTGCTAGCGGATTTAGAGCAGTGTAGTGTGGCAATCGCTGACCTGAATCCGAAACAATCGGAACCTCTGCCCACCTCTTCGATCATCGTCACTCAGGCAACTGGAGAACGTGCGGTCGTTTCCCTTAACGCAGTCCGGTCGCAGGCTGGTCTGGAGCAAATGGAGCAGGCGTTGGGCGATCGCATTCCCCCAGATAGCCTATCCGGGATTGATATTGTGTTGATTGACGGGCACCAGATGGAAGTCGGGCGAGAAATTGCTCAACGGGCAAAAGCTTCTCAAATTCCTGTTGTCATTGATGGCGGAAGCTGGAAGCCGGGATTTGAGGAAGTTTTGCCCTTAGCGGATTATGTAATCTGCTCCAGCAATTTCCATCCTCCAGGCTGCTCTAGCGCTAAAGAGGTTTTAGTTTATCTAACTCATTTGGGCGTTCCTCACATTGCCATCACTCAGGGCAGAGAACCAATTCAGGCTTTTTGCGAAGGCACTGCCAGCTCAATTCCAGTACCTCAAATTCGTCCTGTAGACACGCTGGGGGCAGGAGACATTTTTCACGGCGCATTTTGTCATTACATCTTGCGGCTCGGTTTTGAGCAGGCGATCGCCGCTTCAGCAAACGTCGCTGCTAAAGCCTGTGAATCATTTGGCACCCGTTCTTGGATGTAAGGATGCGCGATGCTGGGTAAGCAGGGAGAGATGAAGAATGAGCCTTTATCCTTAGTCATCTGCCTTTATTGCAAGCTGATAGTCAGCGATGTTTGGCTGAGTTTAGGGTTCAGTTGAGACAAGATTTTGGATGGTTCTTTTAATCATGCAGTCTAGAGTCTCAAGGATGCAGTTCCGGACTTCAGTGATGGAGTTTGGAGCCTGATTGCTGACAAATCTTTTCGTGTAAGTTGGGTGGAACAACGTGAAACCCAACACCTTCCTGGATTCTGTTGGGTTCTGCTTTGCTTCACCCAACCTACTTTTGTTGATAGTTTTAGAGTTTTATTGAGCAACCAGGTTTTGAACTGAAGTGATGCAGTTTGAAGTTGGAACGATCCGGTTTGGAGTTGGAACGATCCGGTTCTGAACTGAAATGGTGAAGTCTAAAACAGGAATGATGAGGTTTGGAATTAGAATGATGCGACTTAAAACAGGAATGATGCAGTTCTGAACAGGAATGATGAGGTTTGAAACAGGAATGATGCAGTTTGGAATTAGAATGATGGGGTTTAAAGCTGGAATGATGCAGTTTTGAATTGGAATGATGCAGTTCAGACCCTTAATGGCGCAGCGATCGCCACTAACCCTTTTACACTGACTGAGGAAATTTGAGTGCAGAGCCTACAATCGATTGCGGGAACTCCGGTTGAAGATATTTTGGCGATCGCCCGTTCTCTGGGCTGGGGAGCCTCACGCATTTTGCGGTCATACTATCGGGGTGAACCCTGGCAAGATGGCACCGAGCGCGATTTAGAAGTCCAAGAGAAAAAGGATGGCCCCGTGACGGCAGCAGATCTTGCCGTCAACAGCTATATCTTAGACAACCTGCAGGCGGCTTTAGGGACAGAATCGTTTGGCTACCTCAGTGAGGAAACCTACAAAGCCAAAGCTGCGGCGATCGCCAACGAATGGGTGTGGATCATTGACCCACTCGACGGCACCCGTGACTTTATTGATAAGACGGGAGAGTATGCTTTTCACCTGGCTTTGACTCATCAGGGGCGTCCCGTGTTGACCGTAGTGACTTGCCCAGAGTTAGAAAAGCTTTATTACGCAACTTTAGGCGGTGGTGCATTTGTTGAAACGCCTGACGGTGCTACCAGCCCCCTACGAGTATCGGAGCAAAGCCGGATAGAAGATTTGAAACTGGTCGTTAGCCGTAGCCATCGAGACGAGCGCTTCAATAATCTGCTTCAGCAGCTTCCTTGCCAGAACCAGGTTTATGTGGGCAGTGTCGGCGGCAAGATTGCGGCAATTGTGGAACAACGAGCGGATGTTTATCTCTCACTTTCAGGCAAATCGGCTCCCAAAGATTGGGATATGGCTGCGCCAGAGCTAATCTTGACCGAGGCAGGCGGACAATTCACCCACGCTGACGGTACGCCCTTGCAATACAACACGGGTGACGTAAATCAGTGGGGCTGTCTAATCGCCAGCAACGGTACTTTTCATACAGAATTGCGTGCGATCGCCACTCAAATCCTGAATGAAGTAGATAACTAGGTATTGTAGGGGCGTTTCGCGAAACGCCCCTACAATGGGTTTTCGCTTACTTGCTCGACATGGCTTAAGCCTGACGTGAGGCAATCACCGCATAAAAGGGATCGGCTCCAGCAATACCAAACATTTGCAGAAAGCTAGGCGTTGAAGATTGATTTGCAATCACTTCTGGCTGACTAAATCCTGGCACTGAGGCGTAGTAGCCCTTGACTAGCTCGACGCGATCGCCCTCAGACCCATCCCGCCATGCCTGAATCGCTTTCTGGTAGAACATTCGATTGGAAAAGCTAATAATGCAGATACCACCCGGTTTAAGCACCCGGTAAATTTCTGCAAAAATCTGCTCTGGATACTGCAAATACTGTACAGAAACCGTATTCAGAACTGCATCAAAAGATTGGTCAGGCAAGGGCAACACCTGAGTCTGGTTCAAATTCTGCACAAAGTAATGGTCTAGTTGGGGGTTACGCGCTAACTCTTCTGCATTCAGTCCATGCCCTTCGACATGCTCAAACTTCATCTTTTCAGGCAGGTGAGAAACCCAACTGCTCATCATATCAAGGATGCGGGTCTGGGGCTTGAGCCGCTGCTGATAAAGGTTGGTTAGTTGCTGAATGAAGCTGTCATCGACGTGGGTGACAAAGCGCGGATAGTCGTAAAACAGCGTATCGTCTGAATCATCTAACTTTGTGCGTTGAACAGGCTGTAGGGGCATAGCGTGGAAGAAACATAGCGTTACACTTCCAGTTTAAACATCTATCCACTTCACGTAAAAAAAGGGGGAAGGCTTTGCCCTCCCCTCTTTTTTGCCCTAACCTTTACGGCTACAGCTATGAAATGCAGCGTTGCTGATTTGCAGTTTTGCTAGGACGTAAAAGCAAAGCTTTTATCTCTCGAAGTGCTAAAGATAGCAATAACAAAATTTTAGGCGTTGCTGAGGAGGATAACCTCGAATGCAAAATTTGTCTCTATGCCCAAGCTTATCTCTTGAAGCAGCAAAGCCAAATTGTAACTGATCGCTGACTTACTCCAATCTTCTATCAAGCGATCGCAAATTGTCATCAAGAGAGGATTCTGAGCAACCCCAGAAGATTTAAGCTTCCATGAGCTATCTCCTCTAGCGAGGACAAACTTACTCGTCAAAATCTTCTACTAACTCTCCGTCTAGCTGCTTCAGACGAATGTGCTTACGACCCAGAGAAATTTCAAATTCGTCTCCAGGTTTGAGATCCATTTGCTTGGTATAAGCTGAGCCAATCAGCAAATTGCCATTAGATTGGACGCTGATTCTGTAACTAGCGCTACGTCCACCTCGTCCATTATTGCTCTGCTTACCGTCAAGCTGAATTCCTTCTGCATCAATTAGAGCATTCAGGAACTTCATCATGTTGACCCGCTCTACACCGTTTTTAGTGACCGTGTAATAGCCGCATTCTCTAGCCTTTTCTTCTTTGCTCAGATGTTCTAGCTCCTTGACTTTAGCAAGAAGCACTTCACCAGTCAGAGGTTCGATCTTTTTCTTTTTACTCATCAACGTAAATCTGAATTAATCAACAAGGAGTTAGCGTAGCAGTACCCTAGCTGGCGATCGCCAAGGAATTTACAAACCTAGCTTTAGCTCAGCTTTTGAAACTATATTACACTGCTAGAGTCAATTTTCTCACTGAGTTTATATTGGAATGCTGTCTTTTTGATGAGTCTTCTTAAACCGAATATAAATGTGAAGTACTCCTGGCTGTCAAGCCATCCTACAATTCAGCATTGTTGCTTACATTCTGGTAAGGAATTCGTTCTGACAGAATGTTCATCTATAGCAATGCAAGTCAGGTTATGAATACTGCACTCCAGTAGATTAAGCCTTTCAAACCTATTTTGCTGGTTCATTTGTCGATGTTGAAAGGTTTAAGCAGAGTAGCGCTGGCTCCATTCTTGTTCCTGATGTAGCCTAGTGCAGTGAGTTCCACAACTATTCCGGATTGCTATCGCTTCGATTTTTATTCAGATTAAAGCTAAATGTTCAGCAATAGGGCTGTTGCTACAGTCCTAAATAATCTGTAAAAGTACTCATTCTCATACACATCACCCATTTATGCAACGTGCAACTAAAAGTCTAAACCCCTTGATTTTGCGTTAAATCCTGCTTCAAAAAAGTTGCACATTGCGGCATTGCACAAATCATTTAAGGCTACAGTATTCTCAGTTTGTGAACGAGCAGATCAAGTAGTCTGGACTTAGCGCTTGAAAGGATGTGTGAAGGTTTAAAGCTAGCATGAAGCTAACAACTCGCGGACACTATAGCGTCAAGGCAATGCTTGACCTGAGCTTGCAGCCCGAACGAGGGGCTACCTCAGTCAGAGCGATCGCACAGCGCCAAGAGCTACCCGCTCCCTATCTAGAAAAATTGCTGATTGAGCTACGTCGGGCAGGACTGGTTGAATCCATTCGGGGTGCTCAAGGAGGCTATCGGTTAGCGCGATCGCCTGCCCAGATTTCTCTTGGTCAAATCCTCGAAGCCGTCGGCGAAACAGTCGAGCCACTGCCACGTCACTCGCCCGAAGCCGAACAAGCCGAAGACTGGGTCACCTTTAGCCTGTGGCATCGACTCCATCAAAAGCTAAAAGATGCCCTCTACGGTATTTCCCTCGAAGATCTCTACTACGATGCTCGAAGCTGGCAGGCAGCTCAGGGAGAAGCAACGAGCTTTGTCGTTTAGGCGGAACTGCTATCGCTCTTCGGGCTTGGGAATACTGAATTCAACCAGCCTGGAAATCTCCACTGAGGATTGATATGAATCGAGAATTTGAGCCGCTTGAACAAAACGCAATTGTCTATATCAAGGAAAGCGATACGTTAATTTCTGGCTACACCACCTTTGAAGTTTCTGAGTTGGTTGAAGCTATGCAAAACCAAATCGGGCAAAGCGAAAACTGGTTTAAAGGCATAGAGTGCGAAATTTTGAGCCCTAATAGAGGGTTGCATAAAGGCAAGGTGAGGATTGCTTTAGAGTTTTGTGGCGAAGAGCTGGAATTGCTCGAACAAGACGACCATCAGCCTACTCCAAATCTTTCAGAGGACTTGCTCAATGAAGTTTGGCAACTTCTGCTCAACTCAGTTGAATAATTCTGGAAACGGTCAGTTTCGTGCAAGCTCTTTATGGTTGTCAACTTATGGTTGTCAACGTTGGATAATAAAGCGGTAGCTTGTACGAATTTGACAGACCCATGTTAGCGAGCCAATCTGATTCTCCTGCCTTAGCAATTCCCGTTGAACAAATTCAGTACAACGAGCAGGGGCTGGTACCCGCAATTGTGCAGGATTATCTGGATGGAACGGTGCTGATGATGGCGTGGATGAACCGAGAGTCTTTACAAAAGACATTAGACACTGGAGAAACCTGGTTTTGGAGCCGATCGCGAGCATCTCTATGGCACAAAGGTGAAACTTCGGGGCATTTGCAGCAGGTGCGATCGCTGCGATATGACTGTGATAGTGATGCGCTGTTAATTGGCGTGGAGCAAATCGGCGACATTGCCTGCCACACTGGAGAGCGCAGTTGCTTTCATCAAGTGGATAGCGAAGTGAAAGCTCCACCTGCGGATACGTTATCCCAGGTTTATGAGGTGATTTGCGATCGCCGCGATCATCCTAACCCCGATTCCTACACCTGCAAGCTGTTAGCGGGGGGAGACAACAAAATTCTTAAGAAGATTGGGGAAGAATCTGCGGAAGTGGTAATGGCTTGCAAGGACGACGATCCAGAGGCGATCGCAGGTGAAGTAGCCGATTTGTTTTATCACACGCTCGTAGCTCTGGCGCATCATAAAGTAGACATCCGAGATGTTTACCGCAAGCTGCAAGAGCGGCGACGATAAGGTGACTAGGGGATGCTGAGCATCCCCAGTTTTGCTTTTGCGGGTCAGGCGATCGTCACGTCTGGCGACAAATACACGTCCTGGATGGTGTGGAACAACTTCACGCCTTCCTCAAACGGACGCTGAAATGCTTTGCGCCCTGAAATCAAACCACAGCCACCAGCCCGCTTGTTGACTACTGCTGTCCGCACGGCTTCAGCAAAATCATTTTTGCCAGAGGCACCGCCAGAATTGATCAACCCCATCCGCCCGGCGTAGCAGTTGAGTACCTGATAGCGGGTCAGATCGATTGGGTGGTCGGTGGTGAGTTCTGAGTAAACGCGCTTGTCGGTTTTGCCGTAGCTGCTGCCAGTAGCTTCAACGACTGCACCGTAGCCGTTATTGACTTCGGGCAGTTTTTGCTTAATGATATCTGCCTGAATTGTCACGCCAATGTGATTTGCCTGTCCGGTCAGGTCAGCGGCAAGGTGATAGTCTGTGCCGTTTTGCTTGAAGCTGCTGTTTCGCAAATAGCACCAGAGAATGGTTGCCAGACCTAGCTCATGGGCACGAGCAAAGGCTCTGCTGACTTCCTGAATCTGCCGAGCTGACTCTGGTGAGCCAAAGTAAATGGTGGCTCCAACTGCAACTGCGCCCAGATTCCAGGCTTGCTCGACAGAGGCAAACATAATCTGGTCAAACTGGTTAGGGTAGGTCAGCAGTTCGTTGTGGTTGAGCTTGACGATAAAGGGAATTTTGTGGGCGTATTTGCGAGAGACGCTGCCCAAAACTCCTAATGTAGTAGCGACAGCATTGCACTCGGCGGCGATCGCCAGTTTCACAATATTCTCACTGTCAAAGTACATTGGGTTAGGCGCAAACGATGCTGCTGCAGAATGCTCGATCCCCTGATCAACGGGCAGGATCGACAGGTAGCCTGTGTTAGCCAACCGGCCGGACGAGTAAAGCTGCTGAAGGCTGCGAAGCACTTGGGGAGAGCGATCGGTTTGAGCAAAAATCCGGTCTACCCAGTCTGGACCAGGTAGATGCAGCATATCCTTAGAAACCTTGGCACGATGGGTGAGTAAATCTCCTGCTTCGTCACCCAAAACCGCTTCAATTGACTGGGGTGCAGATAAGCTAGTAACCACAACAGTTTCCTCGACAGCTTCTATATTTTCTCCAGGCTAGCGCAAGCTTCCCCCGATCATGCGTCTAATAAGGTTTCTCTAATAAAGAGGCTACAGATGGAAGGGCACCCCCGCGTCGCGAGAGTGCATCCCTGATCTTTTAGTAGGAAAGGAGTAAGTGACTACCGCTGTCTTTAGAAACCCATTATGCTATGGCTGCACGATGAACTGCGACTCAACGGGTTCAACTCTTCCTGATTGAACGAGGGCTTGATGGATGAATGCTGCAACTTCGGCTCTGGTCGCGTTCTGGTTTGGCTCTAGAGTTTGTGGATTGGGGTGATTTACGACTAATCTAGACTCTGTCGCAGCGGCTATTTTGCCTGTAGCATAATCAGGAATTTGGTCAGCATCCTGGTAGGTCTGCTCAATTCCAATCGTATCGGCAGGTGCATTGAGTCCTAGACCTGTCGCTAGTGCGACCAATGCCTGCACTCTGGGAATCTGCTGAGTCGGCTGAAACACATTGCCTGGATAACCTTCGATGTAGCCAATTTGATAGGACTTTTGGATAGCTGAAGCGGCCCAAAAATCAGCAGGTACATCACCAAAGGTAGGAGCCGATCGCTTATCAGGTTCTTGCCCAAAAGCTTCCCGCAACATGGCAGCAAACTCTGCCCGAGTAATGGGTTGATTGGGGCGGAAGGTGCCATCATCAAACCCGCTAATGATGCCTCGCGCAGACATTTCTGAAATGAACGGTCGTGCCCAAAAGTCAGATGGCACATCCGTAAACTCAATCGGCTCGCCAACGGGTAAAGCGTCCGGAGTTGTAGCAGTGGGGGAAGGATCAACCGGAAGGGGAACAATTCCCCCAGCCTGCGGTGTATCCAAATCTTCTGAAGGTTCTCTTGCATCCAACGGCACGGCAGCTCTACGGCTCTCAGCGGCTTCTCTAGCAGGTGCCGGAATCACCACTACATTAGTTTGGCGATCCCCTTGAGGTTCTAGTCCTGGCACTACGCCAAATGGAACCAAGCGCTCGGGTTCAACCTCTTCCGCAGAATCTTCTTCTTGGCGGTCGCCTTCAGACGCATCCGGTTGCTGGGGCAGGATTTGTGGATCTAGCAGCACAAAACTCTGTTCTCGGCGACTGGTTGACCAGAAGAAAACGGTGCCAAGCACTAGAAAAGCAATCACAATGCTGATCAGCTCATCAAAGCCAAGCGGTCTGCCAGAAGGTGGGGTAGAACCTGGAGGCGGGGGAGGAGAGTTTGTCATTGCTGGATGCTGCCTATTTAATTGAGTCGTTTTTTGCCAATCTTTGCGATTTACCGCACATTTCTCGCATGCTGTTCTCTATATAACCATCTTCTAAAAGCACTTCTCAATTACTCTAATGGCAGAGTTGGTTGGCAGAGTCGTTGTGAGCACTCGATTGAGTCGCTTTTACAGTTAATCTACGGGCACGCACCCCTAACTGTAAAATCATGGCAGTACCTTCTGATGATTAGTTGAAACTACAGGCGCGAGGACTTCAACGATGGACACCCACAGTTTTTTAGATGCGATCGTTGCTGAACTAGGCTCCATGATTGCAGAAGATGAGAGAACCCGAAGCGAAATCATCAAGCTTCAACAAGAAATTCAACTGCTCAAGACTAGGGCTGAAGTTTCTGAAACCAATGTTGAAGAACTTAGACAGAATGCTATTCAGTTGAGAGCAGCGCTGGCTGAAATCAAAGCCAACAAAGTTCAGGAAAGGGCGATCGCGGCTCAAATTCAAGCCAACGCAATTCAGGGGAAAGCTGACGAAGTTCAGCAGAAGGCTGTTGATCAATCTGCTGACCTAGATATTGATGACAGTCAGGTTAAGCAAGCCCAAGAGCGGGCTGCCGCACTGCAAGAGCAAGCAAGTCAGGCTCAAGCTAGAGCAGATGAAGCCCAAGAGCGAGCGAATGACGCTCAGGCTAAAGCAGATGAAACAGAAACCAAGGTTGCAGAAATTCAATCTAGCGTTGAATTAAACAAAGAAACAAACAAACTTGATTAAAGACGTTTGAAGGGCACCAGCAACAAGTTATACAAGTTACAAACATTGCAATACTTGCAATGTTTGAATCACCTAATTAATGAATTATTGCGAGAACATAAAAGCAGCGTAAACAAGGATACTCACCAGAGGCTATAAATTAGCCTTTAATTATTCTTGCAATCATAAATCAATTTCCAACTTTGGAGCCTGGCAATGAGTTTTACATCTGTCATGAGGGTGAAGTAGAGGCTCTATTCTACAAATTCTTGTAGCAGGATGTGCAGAGACAATCAGAAGGTATTTGAGCAGTAGAAAATGCCTTCTGTAAGAGAAAAGCATTTAGCAGGAAAACCTTGAGAGCCTGACCCAATGCCTTTTTCTAGCGCGATCACAAGCTCCAGGCTAATCTTTTCAACATTTGCTTAGGGGACTAAAGGCTGACGAGACAGTCAGTCAAAAGGATGATGAAGTTGCTATCAGCAAATGTCACTTTTTAATAAGAACGCACATTTTAATTGTGCAAGAGAAGGAGAACAACGATGGTAACATCTTTAGAAGATACAAAGCGCTCTGCAATTGCTATGAAGCTAGCAGAAATGCTGGCTATGCAGGATTTATTGATTTCTAATGAACAAAACTTTTTAACCGCTGCTTCTGACGGTGAGCTTCGCAAGCGTTTTCAGAACATGCTTGAGGACGACCAGAAGAACAAAGGGATTTTGGAAACTGTTGTTGTTCAGTATGGCAACAAAGCAGAGCCCAAGCAAACGACTCAGCAAATGATCGAAAAAACTCGGCAGCTGATGCAAGGCTCTGAGCTAACCATGCTAGAGAAGGTAGCTCAGCATGAGTTGTTGAAGCATGCTCAAACTATGATGGGCTTGTTGGTTCACAAGTGCGCTCAGGTTGTTGGTGCAGACATCGAAGCGGCGATCGCCCCGCTCAACACTGTTAACTTTGAGAACCGCGCTCACCAAGAGCAACTCAAAGGCATCATCGAAGTAATCGGTGTGCGTGAATTGACTGGCAAAGAGCCTGATCAAGGACTCTGGGGTCGTGTTCAAGACGCGATCGCTGCCTTTAGCGGTGTCGTAGGCAGTGCTGTCACTCAAACCTCTGACAAGTCCGACATGAACATCCAGGACATCATCCGGATGGATCACCAGAAAGCAAACACCCTGTTTATGGAGATCGCAGGCAGCAACGATCCTCAGAAGATTCAGGAATACTTTGGGCAGCTCTACAAAGACTTGACTGCTCACTCTGAAGCTGAGGAAGAGGTTGTCTACCCCGCTGTGCGTCCGTTCTACGGAGAGGGTGACACTCAGGAGCTTTATGACGAGCAGGCTCAGATGAAGGCAATCCTGGATGACATCAAGAGCACCAGTCCTTCCTCACCTGAGTTTAAGTCCAAGGTGGAGAACCTCCGAGAAATCGTGATGGATCACGTCCGTCAGGAAGAGAGCACCATGTTCTCTGCGATTCGCAACAACTGCTCTGAAGACCAGCAAGAGCAGATGGCAACACGCTTTAAGCAGTCCAAGAGCCGGATTCAAGACAGAATGGCCTCTTCTGTTCGCTAATAGCCACATAGCAATAGCGGTCCCTTAAGTTCCTCTCCCGCGGGAGAGGCTTAAGGTAAGAACGGTTAGAAGAGTTGCACCTGCGGTGCCAACCAAATTATTTAGGGCTGAGAGCTAAGTCATGTACTATAGCTCTCAGCCCTTTGTAATGTTGTCATATTGAGTCAAGATATGAAGCAGGATCACATACTTAGTACAGTCGTTTGCCCCTCACATTGCTGCAGCTGGCAGTCTCATTTCCACTCACTATCAAGAAAACTGCTCAGGAAGATCTTAGCCAGTAGTATTCTAACTTGCTCTGTTGTGCTGCTAGTGGAGCCAATCCAAGCACATGAGGAGGAGTGCGGCACTGCAACTTATTACGACACGGGCGAAGTGACTAGTAGCGGTGAATCGTTTGATCCGGGTGCGTACACTGCGGCTTCTAGCTACATTCCTAATGGCACCTATGTTGTTGTTCAGAACCTGGATAATGGGTTAGAAGTGACTGTTGAGGTTAATGATTACAATCCAGGCTGGGGAATTATTGACGTTACGCCTGCCGTGATGGAGGCACTAGATCCCGGTGGGGACAAACTGAGCTTAGAAGTCTGTCTTTACTATTAAAGGATCTCCACGTTGAATCCTGCTAGTCGCCTACGGTGCTGTAGGGGTGGGTTTAGCAGACGAAGCGTTGTTCGATCTGGGGTTCAACGTTAAATCCACCCCTCAGGGGCTGAAACTCTTTATAGAAAGAGTATAGAAAGACTGCCATCTCAATTAATCATGCAAAACAATGTAGTGCTTATTAAAACTGATTTGTCCAGTTTGCATAAGCTGAGTGATTAGACGAGTCACAGTGACTCTAGTTGTACAACAGGCACTCGCCAAGTCTTCGTGAGTCAAACGTACATTCAGGCGAACGCCGTCTTCGACTGGTTCTCCAACCTCTTGCTTAAGCAGCAATAACAGTTCCCATAGACGATCTTTGACGCGTGGTTGTCCAGCAATCAACAATAGCTTTTCTGTTTGTTTGAGCCGTTGAGCAATTTTGGGCATGAGCAGGTTAGCCAGACGAGGAGATGTGGTGATTTGCTCCTGAGGAATGTAGACAAGCTGCACATCCGACATGGCGATCGCCTGGTAGATGCTTAGAGAAGTCAACGTAGAGCCAAACACCATCGAAGCCCCTGCTAAACCCATCAGAACCTCTTTGCCATTGCCTGAAAAGGTACTTAGCTTGACCAACCCCTGATTGACTAGGCAAATCTCCTGAGGTTTGAGTGGAACAGTCTCACCCTTTGCATAACTATGGATAGGATAATCTTGGCTAGGGTCATAGCCCTTTTCCTGAGCCGGTGAGGAACTGCGCTTAGCAAGTCTTCGCATCAGCCAGCACAAAGAAACGGGCTCACCTGTTGAATTTTGAATCGTAGCAACCGTCAAAGCTACATTAAGGGGTTCTTCTAAGCGGGGTTGAACAACGGTTTCAATTTTTTGTACTCGTTTTGACTGATGCAACTGACTTAGCTTAGAGCGAAAAGCCTGACGCTCCGTTTCTAACACAAAGCCTGCTATGGGTCGGCCTGTTAAGAACTGCTGTGACAAATTGAGTAACTGAGCGGCAGCTTGATTTGCCTGGTGAATCATGCCCTGAAGATCAGTCACAAAATAACCGTCTGGGGCAAATTCAAACAGGTTTTGATAGCGCTGCCGCTCTGCTTCTACAATGGCTCTAGTCGCGACCAATTCTTCGCTTTGCTGGTTTAATTCCTCTGCGGCTACCTGCAATTCTTCCGATGCAATTCCTAATTCCTTAAGAGCTGAGGGCAAGATGCTAGCGCTAGGCACAAGCGTAGAGTTGACATCATCATAGAGCGCAAAGATGCGTTCGTATGCAGCTTCTAATTGTCGAACTAAAACGTCAACTGGCAGTTTATAGTGTCCCATTCTCTTTAAAGTTACTCGATAACTTTATGATGACCCCATTGCGCCTGAAGAGTTACGCTGTCGTTCTTCAGCAGCCTCTACACTCTTATTTTGCCTTGCTTGAAGGGCATCTGAGACAGGTATTCCTAATGCCTCTGCCAGTTCAGCGGGTGGAGCTTGACGAGAGGGCGAATTTAAATAGATACCCTTCAACGGAGGCTCTACCGGCTTCATTTGATGGGAAATGGTGTAAAAGCGATGCGTTGGCTCTCGTTCGCCTCGTTCTTGTAGAGATTCAGCTGAGATCTTCTTGCGCAACTTGATGATGGCGTCCATGATCGCTTCTGGACGGGGTGGGCAACCCGGAATGTAAACATCAATTGGCAAAATTTTGTCGGCTCCTCTCACTGCAGTGGGTGAGTCAGCACTAAACATACCGCCTGTAATCATGCAGGCTCCCATTGCGATCACATATTTAGGATCAGGCATCTGCTCATACAGACGCATCGTAGGTTGAGACATCTTCATGTTGAGAGTGCCTGCCAGGATGATCAGGTCAGCCTGCCGAGGGCTAGAGCGTGGAATTAAGCCAAATCGATCGAAGTCGAAACGTGAACCAATCAGAGCAGCAAATTCGATGAAGCAGCAGGCTGTGCCATAAAGTAGTGGCCAGAGGCTAGACAGCCTTGCCCAGTTGTATAAGTCGTCTACTGTAGTCAAAATTACATTTTCGGAAAGCTGCTGAGTGACACCTGGATATTCGATTGGATTGATGATTGCACTCTCTTGCTCAAGCGATTGGCGATCGCCTGGAGGGTTTGCCGAAGCAGGAATGTAACTTGTCATGACGCTCTCCAAAGATTCTGCTCAGTAGCCTCAGTCCAACTGATCTAAACTTGATGGGGTTTCAGTAGGACGGGCTAGTCTAATCTACCTTAGCGATCGCTGCCAGTCAGATGGTCTATCTTGAGAGCTAGTTCAACGAACTACTTTATATCTAAAGAATGAATTTTTAGTCAGAGAAATACCTTTACTTCATCTCAGCTTCATCTAAGCTGTTGCAGAGTTCGGATGAAGTTATCCTCTAAAAAATCAAAACGCGGCTGCCTTAGATTCAAGCTTTTGGTGTGTTTACCTATAAAACTTCCGTCAGTACGGACGCTAAGTGTTGAAGATTACATGAATTCATGTCTCTTATCTTCTTCCTTCCTCTACGTACTGCTACTGTATATCCATTAAAAATTAGTGTTGCTGTTCAGTTCTTTGCTAAGCCCTCCGTGTAACATTTCACCTTGCTGAACGTGTTGCGGTGGAAGTTTTGGCATCCTTCCGCTGGATGGAGGTACAAAACGGCGCGCTTTCCCACGTAAGTGGGTGCAAAATGCGCGGAACCAGTCTTTTTGGTTCCGATGCTTTAAGGCATGCGATGCCAAAGATAGCAGTAAACCCCTCTTAGGTCCTTTTGCTGAGGAGAAGTGCTGTTTTCGTAAAGCCTCTCTCAGCCTCTATATCAGGACTACTCCCTCCTTTGCCCCCCTAATCAAAGCCCACCCAGGACTCTACCACTATGGAACCCTTCGGTATCTATACTTTATCGAGCGATGTCGTTTACGACCAGGTTGTAGCTTTACTAAACAGCATTAAGGTGAATGCTGGTGCTGACATTCCCGTCTGTATCATCCCTTACAATGAGATGCCGAAACGAGTGGGATTAGAGGTCAGCTCTAGACGTAACGTTACTTTCTTTGACGATTGGGATGCAATCCGTCGATGGGAAGACTTTGCTGAAGAAGTTTGGGCTGCTCATCCTAGGGCTAAACAGACTCACTTGCCGCTGCCAGGATGGTACCGAAGCCATGTTCAGAGACGCTTTGCAGCATTTGACGGCCCGTTTGAGAAATTTGTTTTCTTTGACGCAGATACGTTGGTCATGAAGCCGCTTGACGATATCATCGAGAAGCTCAATTCCTACGATTTTGTGTTCAATGATTGGGAGCATTTGAAGCCTGAAGCCATTGCCGCATTAAATCTCTCCACGATTGAGAAGACGGGGCTGTATTCACGCAATGACGTGCGCTCTAAACTACACTGCGGTAGTTTCTTTGGCTCCAAGCGCGGCATCTTTAACCCTGAGGAACTGATGGACTTAAAGAAGCGGTTGATTGACGATCGCGAAGTTGAATGGATTAACGGCAAGGGCTGGTGGGACGACGCATTTTTGTTTAGCTATCTCAGTCTACGCAGCGATCGCCCCCTATTCAATTTCACCCTCAGCCCCAATGGTCAGGAACGCACCGGCAACTGCGCCAATGCTGATCCATTCGTCAACGTTGATAATGTGCTGTATAACCAGCAGGGAATGAAGCCGATTTTGCGGATTCATTATATGAGCTATTCGTCTAAAGATTTCACTCGGTTGAGCCAGGGCGAAGAGGTTGATATTCCCCATCGGGATGTGTTTTTGCACTACCGCTTTCTTAGAGAACCGCAAAATAAACCAGAGCACCTCCTACCTGCTAATCTAATTACTAAAACTCAGCGGATGACTCAACGAGTTGTCCACAAAGTTAAAAAAAGCCTCGTAGCTAGTTGATACTGTGTCTACACGAGGTTACATGTATTAAGCGCTGCTGATCTATCTAATGAACCTAATGAACAAGAAAGGAAGTTTCACGAAACGCCCTTTCTTGTTCTAATACCAATTCCTAATACCAATTCAAACAAATTTCGGTACAACTCAAGCTGCGTTGGGGTTCAAATCAATCATTCTGCGCGTAGCATAGGTGCCAACGGGACTCCAGATCACATAGGGAAGTAAGAGTAAGGCTGCATTGGGAGTAATAGACCAGACAAACAGCGCTAATCCGCTTCCTAGAATGAAGCCAGTACCACCCAGAACCGTACCGATGCTCAAGCTGCGAAACTGGAGCGTAGCCGGAATATAGGCAACGGTAACGATTTCAACTAGAAGGTAGATCCCCATTAGCAGCCAGGTTTTGAAGCTGCCTGGTTCTTGCTGCCAAACTAAAATCGCTGACCCTGCACCACAAGCAAAAATCACCATCCAAATTAAGGGAATGGCAGGTTCAAAAAACAGCCATTTGGGTCGCTCTAGACGAGCCGCCCAAGGAATATCACGCGGTTTGATAAATGCTGCAAATAGAGCAACGATTAGGGTGACTCCGCCAATCACCATCCAGGGTTTCAACATAACTTTAAGGAAAAACTCGTTTACTGATTGTGTTAAGCGTAGTAACCAGTGAAGGCGATCGCCTCTTCCATCAGCAGCATTCTAAAAAAGAACAAAAAAGGCAGTAGGTATTCCCTACTACCCTTACCTGAGTATGGCTTTCAAAGAGGTGTAGAGCGACCTCACAACCTGAGTACTGCCCTACACTGCAACTAACTGCTTGTGTTTACTATCTTTTGGCTGTTTACCACTTTTTATAAGGGAGGAACTTACCATTCATGATCACTTTGACGCGATCGCCCTTGGGATCTTCTTCTTTCTCAATATCTAGGGTGAAGTCGATCGCACTCATGATGCCGTCTCCGAACTTCTCGTGGATCACTTCTTTCATTGGCATTCCATAAACCTGCATGATCTCATAAAACCGATAAATCAGCGGATCGGTAGGGACGATTGGACCCAATCCTTTCACGGGATAAGAGGACAATTCTGCAGCAACATCTGGACCAAGTCCCAACGCACTGACAATTTTGTTAGCTTCCTCTTCAGAAGCGCTAGCCTGACGATAAAACACAGAGGCGATCCAAACTTCATCCCGTCCAATGAGCTTTTCTAGCTCAGTAAATGTGACCCCCGTTGCTTCTTTTGCAGCCAACAGCTTTTTCGTGATTTTTAGGGTTTCTGTTACTGGCATGAGAAAACTCCTTTATTTTGATACGACGAGTTTGCGAATGCGGAATTCTTCAATAACGTGGATTTCACCCGAGAGATACAGTTCTATCTCGCTTTAAGCTAGTGATAAGCAGGATGCTGATCGAGGGCTTCGCAATGACGCGGATAGGGGAAAGACACATCTAGAATTTTGGCGATCTGGGCAGCGGGACCGCGTGTCATCATCATAATTTTGTTGGACAGCAACAGGGCTTCTGATTCAATGCTGGCTAGCTTCGGCGAGAAGGGCTTCTGAGGCATACTCTTAAACAACTGCCAGTCATCCTGAGGGAAGCGATCGCTGTCGTAGGGACACGGGGCAGTACTAGACCAAGCTTTTGTCGAAACTGCCATAGGTAATGCTCTGAAAAAACCTTGCAAGTAGATTATCAAGTGTGGCTCTACCTGACATCAGAGCTTTTTTGGGGAAAATAGGACTTTCTTTAGATTTAGAATTTAGCAGACATTAGAGAAGTGGAAAAAGCAAAATTAAACGGAGGAGCGTCTATCAAGTTAAGACCCGCACTCATAAGTTCTACTTAAGCGGACTTTAAGTCAGCATAAGCATTTACGGAGTCAAAACTTGCAAACATCAAGTTAGAACTTGAAACATTAAGTCAGAACTTGCATTTATAAACTCTGCTTTGGCGTTTATCAAGTCAGCATAGGTGTTCATGGAGCCAGAACTTGCATTCATCAGATTAAGACCTACATCTGCAAGTGCAATTACAGAATTCCTCAACTTCTCTAGTGTTAGAAGTATCTGTCGAGATGCACCCCTTAGAAGAAACTTAGCCAACCTATCCGTTGAGTCAGTAGGTAAGGAAATTAAATCTTTTAGACGAGGTTATCCTTGAGAAAGAGTTTAAGCCTCATCGCTGTTTAGCATTGGCTCGCTGTAATTGGAATTTTGACTGGCATGAGGGTCAGCGGCGCGTTTAATGAAGAGTTTAAGCAATGGTTCAATCATTTTTTCTCCTCAAGTTCAGCAGGAGTCTACGCGGCAGGTAGATTAGATAACCCTTGGGAGAATGAAGTCATGCAAATCACAATCAATCTACCGCCCGATCTCGAACAAGATTTGATCCGCCAAGCAGAGCAATCTAATATTCCATTACAAACCTTGATTCTGCAGGCGTTACGTCAGATGATCCAAACGCCACCTGTTTCCACTTCTCAATGGTCGAAGGTTATTCTGTCTTATGAAGGAAGCCCTGACTTTCCTGCATTTGAGTCCTATCGTGATGAACTCCTTCCGCCGCGTGAACCAGAGCTATTTTGATGCGTTATCTCCTCGATACTTGCGTCATCAGTGACTTCGTCAAAGGTGAAGCTGGAGCTACAGCTAAGCTCAAACAAACGACAACCAATTGGTGCTTACGATGTCTTGATTGCAGCTACCGCGCTTCAACATAACTTGATTATGGTTACAGCAAACCAACGGGAATTTGAGCGGATTCCCAGTTTACAGATCGAAAATTGGCGACAATTCTAAATGAGTGGTTGGTACTGATCGCGGACTAAAACACTATTTGAGCCGAATGGGACCAGTGCGATCGCCATTGGTAGAAAGTACGTTATGTAGCAATCTCAAATAGGTTGTGAGCAGCGCACCCTAAAGCAGCGCATTCTCACAACCTACTTAGCCCTCTTAACTGCTGAATATACCTCCAAATCTATCGCTCTAACACCGTCATAAACTTACCTCGCGCAAATGGGGCTGGCACAATCGGCATAAAGTGAATGCGATCGCTGACGATTTGCTTGACGTAAAACTCGTTGATCGTGTGCGTTACTTGTTCTCGTGTGCCAATGATCCAAATCTGCACTTTTTCGGCAGGCGGAACGGGCAGCAGTTCGTTGAACTCTGTAGTCATACTATTTGCCTCACTGTTGTGATGTAGAGAAGAACAGCTTAAGGCGTGGTTTCCCAACCACTCGTTTTGCTTCAGCAAGGCAATTTGATCTTAAAATCAACACAGCCTAGCCTCCTGCTGACTCCAGGAGTTAGGTTAGCTGGTTAGCGAGTGTGCCACCACTCCTAATCAGCGTTATCCTCACCTTAAGCTTTGTCCACTGGAAAACCAGTGTTTCATAGGATAAAGGAAAGAGCGAGCGGACACAAGCGTATGAAGGGAATTGTGGGCGATCGATGAGAATGAGAGCGTGAGAAGCAAAACGCTTTACCCATCCAGTGGACTTCGCACCCCACATCCACCCCGATTCAACATAATTTCTACAGGGGTATTAGGCTGAAAAAATCTATCTAATTTCCCGATCTTCCAAATGGTGTGATTTCTTCACGCTATTTTCTCTAGGAGGCTATTGGGTTGGAAAAAATCTATCTAATAATATCGTTATCCCTCATTCATCACTCTTGCTAGAGAATAGCTGAAACGACGTAAATTCGTTGTGGCTGAACTGAATGAATTTAGCCGAACTACACCTCAACAGAACAAGAATTTATTCTCTGTTTAGAGTGACAGAAGAGGGTTATAGCGTTACGGAATCACGTTAGGGCAGTTTTTGAAAGCAGCATCAACACAATCCCGAAAGTTATCAAACTCATCCCATCGCTGTCGCATCCAATTCTTCAGTGCAAACCACCAATGCTCAATCTCATTTAAGTCTGGAGAATAGGGCGGTAGATACCAAATCTCACAGCCAGCTTGAGCTACGATGTCCTCAATGGCTTGACCATGATGAAAACTGGCATTGTCAATCACAATCACATCTCCTGGCTGCAATTGCGGCACTAGGCATTGCTCTAGCCACAGCTTAAACAAGTCTCGGTTACAAGAATCTGCAAACGTCATTGGGGCAAACAAACGTCCCTCCTTTAATCCAGCAATCCAACTGACGCTTGCCATCTATAACCATTCACCCAATGTCTAGTACCGCCGTTCATCTTCCTGGTTTCATCGTTTTTCTCACCCCTCGCTGAACCCAGGGTTGATCTGCGGAACCTCTAAAAAGCTGATATGGGGGTATTACACAGCAATTGGCGGCTGAGGTAGTGGCGGACAGTCCCATATAACAATTTGCTTGGAGCGGACTGCCGAAAGATCTTGGCACATTGCAAAAGTTATCGACGGCCGCTCAAGCAAACCGTTAGGTTCACAGTTGGCTATCGGTAAAAAATCCTGTGGGTTGTCGATTTTGTGTTGCGCTATTCGACTAACGAGAGCAACCACATAATCCATAAAGGAGCAGCAAAATGCGCAACTGGAGTTCTCGAATAGTCCCGACCATCCCGACCATCACCGCCTTTGAACGGTCGCTCGATCGCGGACAGGGACTGGCGCGTGACATGCCTGTGCGCTGGGCGCTCGAGGAAGTGGGTCAGCCTTATGACGTTCGTCTTGTTTCATTCAGTGCGATGAAGGAAGCTACACATCGTGCGCTTCATCCTTTCGGGCAAATACCGACCTATGAAGAAGGCGATCTCGCCTTGTTCGAGTCGGGGGCGATCGTGTTTCATATCGCGGAGCACAATGCGGGACTGCTGCCGAACGATGCGATTGCCCGGGCATGCGCGATCACATGGATGTTTGCTGCGCTCTCCACGGTCGAGCCTGTGATCGTTCAACGCGAAGTCTCTATGTATTTGGAGCACGACAAGTCCTGGCACGAGGAGCGCCTGCTGATCGTCGAGGATCGCATCCGCAGCCGACTGGACGACCTCTCCGCTCGGCTCGGCAATGGCGAATGGCTCGATAGGGCGTTTAGTGCTGGCGATCTGCTGATGGTGCAGGTGCTGCGCAGGCTAAGCAGATCGGGCATTCTGGACGACTATCCGAACCTTATAGCCTATGTCGCCCGTGGCGAAGCGCGGCCGGCTTTTAAACGTGCTTTCGACGCTCAGCTGGCGGTTTTCACTGGCAAGTCGTCCAGCCAGTTGGAATGAGCAGCCTAATAATCCCGTTGCCACCGACCGTATAGAGCTTCTGCATTAAGCCCGAAAGGTTATCTGCGGCGGGTGAACGGGAACGTTAGCTGGCTCGAATTATTGGTGTTGGTCGGTGCTTGGAACTTGTCTGCTAGATTCATTAAACTTGAGAAGTTGAGTAAGCCTATCCTCAGACGCCTTTGAAGCTTATGGCATTTGAATTAGATCATCTCTTTATCTGGACTGACATTGGTGCTGACGAAGCTGAGTGTCTAGTATCATTCGGTTTGGTAGAGGGAACCTCTAATACGCATCTTGGGCAGGGCACAACCAATCGCCGTTTCTTTTTCCATAATGCAATGTTGGAGTTGTTGTGGGTTCATGATCCAGAAGAGGCGAGGTCTGAGCTAATTCGTCCCACTCGGCTTTGGGAGCGATGGGAGAATCGAAATGGTGGGGGCTGTCCATTCGGGGTCTGTCTACGTCCAGCCTTAGGTTTTGGTAACACAGTTGCATTTTCCAGTTGGGCATATCACCCACCTTATTTGCCTAAAGCACTGAGTATTGAGGTAGGAAAGAATAGCGATGTGTTAACTGAGCCATGGCTGTTCCAGACTCCGTTTGGTCAACGTCCAGATCAATATCCTGTTGAGAAGTCGCAACCTCTAGAGCATGGTATTGGTTTACGCGAAATTACTCGTGTAGAGTTGGTTAGTCCCACTGCAAATAATTTGTCACCCGAACTTCAAGCAGTGGTTAATACAAAGCAGATAAAGCTACGGGAAGGAGCAGCGTATTGTGTAGAGCTTGGGTTTGATGGAGAAGTGCAAGGGCTGCAGGTAGATTTTCGACCTGGCTTGCCACTTGTGATGAGTTGGTAACGTAAAGTCGCCAGACCTACACGGCTCAGTGTTCAAATAGATGGAGCGATCGCCCCTCAAAATCTCTCCATTTTACGCCACTACGGACGATACTAAAATTGTTGCACGTCAAGTATGAGGATTTTTCGGACGAAGGAATTTAAGGGCGATCGCCAGCGACAAAGAACGGTTTTCCATGTACCCTAAAGCTGTTGCGCTACCGCTGGCTGGCTTATGGACTTTACTTTTCTTTTGGGATTGTTGGCAGGTTTGCTAACCACTACAGCCTTCGTCCCGCAGGTGCTAAGAACCTGGCGTACTAAGTCAGCCAATGATTTATCCACAGGTATGTTTGTTGTGTTTTGCAGTGGTGTAACCCTGTGGCTGATCTACGGCATTCTTACCCGTGACTTCCCTGTAATCATCGCAAATGCAGTCACGTTGATGCTGGCATTAACCATCTTGGCGATGAAATTTAAGTATCGGTAAACTTACATTCGCATGACTTCTTACAAACCGACGAAAGCTGAAATTCAGGCAGCGGTTGGCAAAACGGTTCCAGATATCATCGCACCTGAGCTGCGAGTGTTGTTTTGCGGTATTAATCCCAGTCTCTACAGCGCAGTGGTTCAACATCATTTTGCGCGTCCGGGCAACCGATTTTGGAAAACGCTGTACGCCGCAGGATTTACCGATCGCCTGCTCCACCCATCTGAAGATCAACAGCTTCTCACTTTTGGCTACGGACTCACCAACATTGTCGATCGAGCAACCGCCAGAGCAGACGAACTAGACGCTGAAGAACTGGTGATAGGACATCAACAGTTAGCCGCCAAAGTGATGCGCGATCGCCCCAAATGTCTTGCCATTCTGGGAATTAGCGCCTATCGCACTGCGTTCAAACGGCCCAAAGCTACTCTAGGACGACAGCCTGAGACACTCCACGACACCTTGATTTGGGTTTTACCAAACCCCAGTGGGTTGAATGCTCACTATCAGCTTGATGATCTGAAGCAGGTGTACCAAGAATTGAAGGACACAATTTGAAGGCAGCATTGCATGAATCATTTTTTGAAGCATGAATGGTAGAACGGTTCCGTTGCGCTACGATTCACGCAGAAGACCTATGTAGACGATTTGTGTAGGTCGTCCCATCATTCCATCAGGAATTCTATGGTTCAACATTTGACCGCTGCCAATCCTGATCAAAAGCACTCATTCGGCATATTGCTGAAACAGTGGCGCAACCAGCGGGGTTTCAGTCAGCTTGATTTAGCGGTGACCAGTCAAGTTTCTCAACGCCACATTAGTTTCCTTGAATCGGGACGCGCTAAACCCAGCCGAGAAATGGTGCTGCAACTGGCAACTGTTCTAGAGATTCCGCTCAGGCAGCAAAACTTGATGCTAACGGCAGCGGGGTTTACTCCGATTCACGCTGAGACAGATTTGGCGGCTCCTGAGATGGCGTCAGTGCGTAAGGCAATCGATTTTATGTTGCGGCAGCAGGAACCCTATCCGGCACTCGTAGTCGATCGCTACTGGCATCTGCTTTTAGCCAATGATGCTGCGACTCGGCTGCTAACGACCTTTATTGGGTTAGATCAACTGCAAGCTCACTTTTGCACAGACGGAAAAATCAATCTGATGCGGGCTGTCTTTCATCCGCAGGGGTTACGCCCGTTTATTGTCAACTGGGAAGAATTTTCAGAGCATTTGCTGCAACGGCTGCACCGTGAAGCGATGGCAGAAGTTGAACACGAGCAGTCTATGTCTACTCTGCTGCTGCACGAACTGATGAGTTATCCAGGTGTCCCTGAAATTTGGCACACCACAAACCACACAGCACAAAATACGCTACTTCTAACTATCCACCTTAAGCGAGATGCGCTGGAGCTACAGTTTTTCTCAACGATCGCCACTTTAGGGACACCCTATGACATTACGCTTCAAGAACTGCGGATTGAATGTATGTTTCCAGCGGATGAAATTAGCGATCGCACCTGGAAGCAAATCAGCCCGGTATAAATCATTCTCCGGCCTTGCCCAGAGCGATTCAGCGAAAATTTTTTGATGAAAAAATTTTGACAATTAAAACGGATTTGGTACAACGCCAGAATTTTTGACAATATAGATTTTATATAGCAGTTCTAAATCAGCTGTAAGACGAGCCGGGTGCGCCTCTCATCACCCATTCAGTCAGTCCACTCAGTTAGGATTGTTATATAGATTTCATCACACTTACTGGAATTGCAAGATGAACGACCTAAAATCTGTCAAAAAAGCTGCATCTACAGTGTCAAACGCTCGTCATGCCAAAGCTTTGGTTGACAGGTTAAGGGGAAAAGTGAATAACTTTGCGGTGCTTGACGCGCAAGGTGGGTTGATCGGCGAAGTCCAAGATTTAGTGCTAGACCCTTCGGGGGATGAAGGAAATTTTAACCTGGCGGTCATTCACCCCACGCCTACCGGAAATCGCACGCTGTTGATTCATAGTGGTTTGCTGCGAAAGATTGATATTCCAAACCGCACTTTCTTCACCAAGCTGAGCGAGGCAGAAGTGGAACAGCTACCTGAGCATCGATCGCTTGACACCTCCGAAAGCCGAGAGCTAGCAGAACTAACTTCTGGCGAAAGGTCGCAAGAGCTAAGTCTGGTCGGTGGTTCTAAGCGAGAGGTTGAATCTTCTGGCGAATTTGATCCCTTTCCGCCCGAAGGACTTCAAGGCGCTTTAGAAACGACGCCTCCGGCGACTGATGCTCTGTTGGACACCACTTCGTCTACGACTGAGCCATCGCAGGTGATCGAAGAAGTCGTGCGAACCCTCGAAGAGAAGCTAGTCCTCAATCGCGGCAAACGCAAAGCGGGTGAGGTGATTGTGCGTAAAGAAGTTGAAACGCGCATGGTTGAGGTGCCGGTGCGCTACGAGAAGCTAATCATAGAGCAGATTGGGACAGATGTCGGCGCAGAAACTCGCCAGCTTGCGGCGATTGACCTGGGCAAAGGGGAAGTGATTGGGGTTGAGTTTGCTGATGCTTCAGATTCAACCTATCTACCCAGAGTTAAGGGCGAATTTGCCACCCCTGCGGCTGCCAGCCACGTTCTAGATATGATCGCCAAAACTTTGCACCACCGCTGCAAGCAGGTCAACATCGAAATCTTGCTGGGCGGCTGGGATGTGCAAAAAACTTACCACGAGTTTCCCAGTCCGCGTCTGGCCGGACAGATGTTGGAGGCGATCGCCAAAGCCCTTCCCCACCGCTGCAATCAGGTCAACGTCGAGCTTTTAGTCGAAAACTCCCAGATCCAGCGCACCTACCAGGAATGGTTTGAGCAATTCCGGTCGCAGGATTCGTAACCTGGCAAGACCCATGACCCCTGATCAAATATGCAAGGATGTAGAAAGTGCTGCTTTAATCTCTACCCATGTCTTCAGTTGATCCAGCTTTGGCTCCTTTACTGCAACGCTTGCGCCAGTTACGGACTGCATTAATCCGCCTGCACAAGGCTCTGCTAGATTCTGAACGGATTGTCTATGAGCAGTTTCACGGACGCATTCAGACGAATGGCGAGTTTTTTCAATTGGTAATTGGGCACGAATGGTTTAGCTGGCTGCGCCCTATTTCTCAGTTTATTGCTCACCTGGATGAGACGCTGAGCGGTAAGGAGCCAGTCACCCTAGAGCAGGCAAACCAGCTTTTGGAGCAGGCGCGATCGCTGATTCAGCCTGCTTCAGAAAATGCATTGAAAAAGCGCTACTATCACGCTATTCAGCGTGACCCTAACATTGCCCTGATGCACGCAGAAGTGGCAAATTTGCTGGTTGCTTAGCTCATCGAGTAGTTTAGTGAGGAGCATTTGAACTGCTTGAAAATGAATTGGCAGCAAACCATTAAACGGCTCAAACCTTATACCTGGGTCATGCTGCCGCTGCTGGGAGTGGTAGCGGTTGGAGTGGTTTTGGCTAGGCAACTGCTGTTACCTGGTGCAGTGCCTGCTGGAGATGACTTGGCTTACCCAGTAGAACGGGACGCGACAAAGCTGGCTGCTGCATCTATTCTCTCCCCGGATGCCACACCTGCAACTCAGGCTTCCCCTACACCCTCGCCAACGCCATCGGCTGCGGCTCCTACCCTAACCCCAGAGCAGGAGGAATTGAACCGCCGCAACACCGAAGAGTTTTTGTCTTCTTTACCGTCGGTCGATTCGCTAATTGAGATGCGGGTGGCGATCGCTACAGGGATTCCTTCTGCTGCCATTCGCACGTCTACAGACGCGGTTGTGTTTGACGAGGATGGAGAGCAACTCCAAACGCTCTCTGCTGAGACAACCTACACGGCTCAGCCCAGTGGCAATTCAGTTCAGCTAAACTCCGCCCAACTGCCCTCTGTGGTCATGATCGATCCGTCGCCTCAAGGACTGTTTTATTTGGGCGATCGCGGCTATCGGGGGCGATTGTTGCTGATTGCGGAGGGGGGAAATCTTTGGGCAGTCAACTTTGTGGACATGAGAAGCTACCTCTACAGCGTTGTAGGTAGTGAAGTATCACCCAGTTGGAATGTGGAGGCGCTCAAGGCACAGGCGATCGCCGCTCGTTCCTATGGGTTGACCTATCACTTTAAACCCGTCCATTCTGCCTATGATATAGGTTCAACCGAGCGCTATCAGGTCTATCGAGGCATTGAACGAGAGGCAGATACAATTCGTCAGGCGGTCGATGCAACCGCTGGAGAGTTTGTTAGCTACGAAGGCGGCATTGTTGAGTCGCTGTATGCTGCCTCAGATGCGATCGTGATGGAAGCTTTTCAAGGACGCGGAATGAGTCAGCTAGGAGCGCTAGATTTAGCAAATCAAGGATATAGCTACCAGCAAATCTTGAGTAATTACTATCCTGGAACTGAAGTGGGTCGAATCAAACAAGAGTTTGAATAAAACTGAAAGATAGTACAGCATTGTAATGTTTTTAGGAATGGTAGGTGAGGTACTGAGCGCCCCACCTACTATTTCTATGCAAGAAGTACCAAGTGAAAAAGCAACAAGCGATACTTTCTTTTTGGAAAGTAGTCTACACTAGTCAGCAGACAAGCAAAAAAACTAGGTGATTTCGTTGGCTAACATTGTTGATACTGCCGCTAATGCTGGTTCTTTCAGCACCCTAGTTACTGCAATTAAAGCTGCCAATCTGGTAGATACTTTGAAAGGCGCTGGTCCTTTTACTGTTTTTGCACCTACTGATGAAGCGTTCGCTAAACTCCCTGATGGGACGGTAGATGCACTGCTTAAGGACATCCCAAAACTCAAGCAAATTCTGACTTATCACGTTGTTTCAGGCAAAGTGATGGCATCTGATGTAGTTAAGCTAAAATCAGCAACTACTGTTGAAGGTTCAGATGTAAAAATCGATGCTACAAATGGCAGTGTTAAGGTAAATGATGCCACAGTTGCAACTCCTGATGTTGCAGCAGATAACGGCGTGATTCACATCATTGACACCGTATTATTGCCTGCTTAATTGCTTGGTTGAATAATACTTTTTAGATGCGGGGTAACAGTTGTTGATAGCTGTTGCCCCGCATCTGTTGAGAGATAGCGTTTGAAGATTGTTCGATACATCTCTCAATTACACCCCAACTGTTAACTCTAAAATTATTAAGCAAATCTATGAAGTCAGTTGATGAGCAACTGTTAATTCCTCAAGCCGATTACATCAAATTGTTGCGTCCATTGCTTCCAGTCGAAGCATTTGAGCCTGATCTAAATAAGCTCGTCATCCTTCTGCTTAATCTGATCATTTTAGGATTAGGCTGGGCGATCGCAACCTACTTAAATCAGTGGCAAACCAGCCTTTTATGGCTTTATTTACCCCTGACGCTCATTATGGGCAACAGCATCATTGTTTTATTGTTCAGCTCTCATGCGTTGATGCACGGCAGCGTTATTAAAAATTCTCGTCTAATTCATTGGATCAGTTTGTTGGGTTTAGCTATGTGGTGGATGCCTCCCACACTCTGGAAAGCAGTTCATAATCGAGAACATCATGGTAAGACGAATTCTTTAGCTGATCCGGATCGCAATTATTTATCCAAGCAGTCCAACACTTGGGGAAAGTGGATTCAGAATCAATTTGTCCCCTCTTCCGAGGTAAATCCTATTTGTTTAGCCATTGGCATGGCTACAGCTTGGGGAATTCATGGCTTTCGCAATCTCACTTCTGTACTGTTGTTTAATCGCAAAGATGTTGACTATGTTCCCGCTGCTTTTACAGTTAGCGCTAGGGAGCGTTGGGCGATCGCCCAGGAATTTCTGCTAATTTTCATGCTTCACTTCAGTATCATGGCTTATCTAAACTTTGAGCCAATCAAACTGGTGTTGAGCTATTTCCTGCCGATCGGAATTGGCTATGCCGGAGCTATGTTCTACATTTTTACAAATCACATGCTGTGTCAAATGACAAGCATCAACGATCCGTTAATTAATAGTGTCTCTCTGAAAGTCCCTAAGCTATTGGATGTGCTTCACCTAAATTTCTCTTATCACACGGAACACCATATCTTTCCAGGGATAAATTGTGATTATTATCCTGTTGTTCAAAAATTACTGCAGCTCCATTATCCCGAACGGTTGAATTTATTAGAGGCAGGGGAAGTTTGGCGTTTACTGATGCAAACTCCTCGACACCATCAAAACGACACCACTTTTACAGATTGGTCAGGGAAAAAGTTTGTGTCTTGTCCTCTTAGTCAACCCATGGAGGATTAGTGAGCTCAATGAAAAACTGCGTTGTGAAGCTGCAAGATGTATAAACTTTTACCAGGTTCTGTTTCTGTGTTAGAGTAGTTAATACAAATAGCTAATTAGGTGAGCAAAGATGTCCACGCCACGTAATCCTGCTCTCCGTCAAGAACTTTTGAGCCAAAAGCCACTTGTCATTCCTCCTAGAGAGAATGAATCAATGTTCGAATGGTTAGAAAGCACTGGGCGATTTAAGCCTTATGAGACGGCTGAAGAGATCCCCTATAAGCCAGTAGAAGAGTTGGAGGAGATTATGGATGCCCCTCTCTATGGTGTAGATAAGGAAGATGATGATGATTGGGGTGGAGAGGACTAATTACTCCTTCTCAATTAAAGATCAGGGATGTGCTCCCGCGACGGGGGGCGCATCCCTGATCTTTAATTGAGAAGGGAACAATCTCAAACACTACATCGCTAAATATAGTAAAAATTGCAGCTTCAAAACGATTTGCTTTGAGGCTGCAATTTTTCTTTTTTCTCCTGAATTCCGCTCCACCACTTGATTAGAGAAAATTTGTTCTCTTGCTAACAAAGCTAAGACCTCTGGTAAAGAGACGGTAAGCTCTGATACAAACGCCCTGTAATGTCCCCAGTTGTCCGATGAGAGTTACAGAAGTTGCACCACTTATTGGAACTCTCGACTATGAGTCATACACTGATTCGCTTTGGGCAATTGGCAGCGACCCTTCCAGTTGTTGCTTTTAGCGTTGGTTATGCAACGCAGGCAGGCGCGGTTAGCCTCGGGCCCGCTGCCGAATACAACGTCTTTGTATTGGGAGACTATAACCAGACCGGCACAGATACCGAAGGAAAATTAGCCGTCGGGGGTGATGCCAGCTTTACGGATGGCTTTGCCGTCGGAATGCTGCTAAGGGGTGAGGGCAATGGAGAGGCCATGGTTGTTGGGGGAGACACAACCCTCAGCAATGGCAAGGTCTATGGAGATGCCACGTTTGGTGGAAATCAGGCGATCGCCTCCAATGTTGGCTTTGAAGTATTAGATACCAACAATCAGGTGATTCGGCAGGGCAACATCACTCAGAGTAAGCCGATTGACTTTGCTGCTGCCGGACAGCACCTACGCACGCTATCAGCCTCTCTCCACGCCCAGTCACAGGCTGTCCCCACAACCAAAGAAGTGAGAGAAGAATGGGGCAACCGTTTCACCACCCTCATTGGAAACAATACCAAAACATTATTTGAGCAATATGGCACCAGCCTATTGGCGACCATGGAAGGTTCTGACTCTAAGCTGAATATTTTCAATATCTTTGCTGATGAGTTGGCAAATACGAAATACTTCAACATTTTGGCTCCTGAAGACTCCACTGTTCTAATCAACGTCACTGGCGAAGTTGCCTCCATGTCTGAGTTTGGCTTCTTCTTCAATGGGGAAGATTGCAACAACAGCAATGTCCACATGGGGTGCCGAGGCAAAGCCCAAAATGTCTTGTTCAACTTCTCTGAGGCAAAGTCGCTTGACCTGAACAGCATCAGCATCATGGGCAGCGTCTTAGCTCCGAATGCCGATGTGAAATTCAACAATGGTCACATTAACGGCAACCTGATCGCAGGCTCTCTGTCAGGCAACGGTCAGTCTAACTTGCATCTGTTTAAAGGTGATCGTCCCGAAAGTCCTGATACTGAGTCGGTTCCAGAACCCGGAACGGTAGCGGGAATTATCTTGTCGCTAGCTGCTTTCGGCGCATCTCGTCGTAAAAAAGCTGAGTGATAGGAGTTGGGGGTTGAGGGCTCCTCGTTACAAGGTAGAACCTGGAAACGAGGTTTAAAGTCCCCAATCCCTAATCCCGCTATCATAGGGTCTATCCTAGATCAGGCTCTCTAGATAGACTCGATGCTGAACATTCCTCAACTGCTGGCAAACGAACTCTCGCTCAAACCGTTTCAGATTCAAAATGCGCTGGAGCTTTTTGGCGAAGGCGCAACGGTGCCGTTTATTGCCCGTTATCGCAAAGAGCGCACAGGCGAAATGGACGAAACGCAATTGCGTAAGCTGTTCGATCGCTACACCTACTTGACAGAGTTGGAAGAGCGGAAGCAGAGCATTCTGGAGTCGATCGCCCAGCAGGACAAACTCACCGACGAGCTACGCACCAAAATAGAGGCGTGTCTGCAAAAAAATGACTTAGAAGATTTGTATCTGCCCTATCGTCCCAAACGTCGTACCAGAGCAGCGATCGCTCGTGAGAAAGGGCTGGAACCACTCGCAACCTGGATTAAATCGCTGAATCATCCCAAAGCAGAGGAGCGATCGCTAGAAGAGGAAGCCGCCAAATACGTTTCTGCGGAGAAGGGAGTAGCAACGGCTGAGGCTGCCCTGAGTGGTGCGTCAGACATCCTGGCAGAAGAGGTAGCAGACACTGCCAAACACCGCGCCTATTTGCGCGAATACCTGATGGAATCCAGCGTATTGACCTCGCGCATCAAACCAGATCATGCAGAAGGATCGACCAAGTTTGAGATGTATCGCAACTATCAAACGAAGGTTAAAACGGTTGCACCCCATAACCTGTTAGCGCTCTATCGAGGTGAAGCAGAGGGCATTTTGGAAGTAGCGCTGGAGTTTGACCAGGATGCAGTCTTGTCTTACCTAGAATCTGAGGAAATTCGCACAAAAGTGAAACCCGTGCGTGACTTTTATCGGGCAATGGTGCAAGATGCCTTCGATCGCCTGATGAAAAACTCACTGATTACTGAAGTTCGCACTGCCAAAAAGCAAGCCGCTGATGTAGAGTCGATCAAAACCTTTGAGGCAAACCTGCGAGAACTGTTGTTAGCGGCACCTGCCGGAATGAAGCCAACGCTGGCGATCGACCCCGGTTTTCGCACAGGCTGCAAAGTGGTCGCGCTGGATCAAACGGGTCAATTTTTAAAGTATCAAACGATCTTTCCCCACCATTCGGCTGAGCAGCGCAAACAGGCAGCCCGAACGCTCGCAGACCTGATTCAGACTTATCACATTGAACTGGTGGCGATCGGTAATGGCACCGCTGGACGGGAAACCGATGAGTTTGTCAAAGAAGTACTGCAAACGTTAGAACGCAAGCCCATTTCGGTAATCGTGAATGAGGCGGGTGCGTCGGTGTATTCAGCCAGCGAGGTGGCGATCGCCGAATTTCCTGATCAAGATATCACCGTTCGCGGCTCCGTTAGCATTGGTCGTCGTCTCCAAGATCCACTTGCAGAACTGGTGAAAATTGATCCCAAATCGATTGGCGTGGGGCAATATCAGCACGACGTTGACCAGAAACTGTTGAAAAAGAAACTGGACGAAACCGTTGAAAGCTGCGTGAACTACGTTGGCGTAGATCTCAACACCGCTTCAAAGGAATTACTCACGTTTGTGTCGGGAATTTCTGCTGCCGTTGCCAACAACATTGTCGCCTATCGCAATCAAAATGGCGCATTTCGCAATCGTCGCCAACTGTTGAAAGTACCCAAATTGGGACCAAAAGCATTTGAACAGGCGGCTGGTTTTTTACGCATTCGAGAGGGCGAAAATCCGTTAGACAACACAGCGGTTCACCCAGAAAGCTATCGCGTAGTTGAGCAAATTGCGGCTGATTTAAACCAGCCGCTGCAAAACATCACTGAAATTGCCGCTCGGTTAAAGCAGATTGACCTGAAGAAATATGTGACAGAGGCGATCGGTGAACCAACCCTGCGTGACATTCTGACGGAGTTGGAGAAGCCGGGACGTGATCCCCGTGCCGAGTTCAAATATGCCACGTTTAAGGAAGGGATAAAGGAAATCTCTGATTTAAAGGAGGGCATGGAGCTAGAAGGTGTAGTCACCAACGTGGCTAACTTTGGTGCCTTTGTTGACGTTGGTGTCCATCAGGACGGGTTAGTGCATGTGTCGCAGTTGGCAGACCGATTCATTAGCGATCCCAAACAGGTGGTCAAAGTCGGGCAGGTGGTGACGGTACGCGTTTTAGAAGTGAATGAACAGCTTAAACGAATTAGTCTGTCCATGCGTTCTGCCGATAAGCCTGCTCCTGCTCAAAATCGTCCCCAAAAAGGAAAATCTCAACCGTCAGCTTCGCAGCCTTCAGCTCCCACTTTAGAAGATCTGAAAGCGAAGTTTGGCAAACGAAAGTAGGGTGTTGCTGACTCAGACCAGCCATTTAGTAGCGGAACACGCTTAAAACGTTGGGTTCCGCTTTGCTCCACTCAACCTACTTCAAGAGTTTTGTAGGATGGGTGAAGCAGAGCAGAACCCATGCTGTTAAAGAAACTGAGCTGGAAGATCCGATACTAAATCCGTCTGTAGAGTAGCAGTACCGGGAGGGGCGAAGCATTCGGCAAAAGAATTGTGCCTTAGTGGCAGGAATCATGACCGAATGCTTCGCCCTTACACCCAATAGTGATTCTTTACGAAATGGATTCCGTATGAGTCCTGAAACTAACGCAGTAAATTAGCTTAAATGCGTCAGTAGAGGAATTTATCGCTGTAGCTATACAAGGGGAGACTGCTGTAAGTCCCACTGCTGTAACAAACAAAACTTGGACAGAGCCGAGAGCCAGAGACGTACTTCCTGATTGAGTACGCCTCACAATATCTTCATACTTGTTCTCGCTCTTTTAAAGTTCAGTTCAACTCGGCTTAACCCTTGCTTGACCTTCTCATAAAAAATTAATGGGAACATCAATACGGTTGTAAACCAAATGGTCTGTAATATTTCAGACTTCTTACTCAAGCAGAGTACTTTAGATAGGTTTTTGATTTCGTGTCTCAAAAGACTTTTACTCACCGATTTTGGATGGCGATCGCAGTCTCATTCATGTTTAGTTTTTTGAGTGCAAACTATCAGCCTGCACAGGCAGAAGATGAACGGATTGTGATTGATATGCCCGTAGATAGGCAGGTCGATCACAGTGAGTTGGTTGCACAGGCAGAGTCGCTGCTGGGCGAGGCGATCAGTCGTCAGTTTAGCCAAAACCCTGATCTTTCGACTCTTCAAGTAGATGTGGTGGGCGATCGCAATGGTGAGATGATTCCAATTCTGACCGTGACTGTTTCTTGCGCTCAGTGGCAGGCAAATCCTCAGGTGAGTGCCTGGAGCCGATATTACCGTGCCTCTTACGCTTTGCTTCAACGACATGAGGCAGCGGAAACAGTGGCAGTGGCTCCAGCTAGAGCTGCGGATGGAAACACTGATATCCAAGATCGCTTTTGGATCGATGAAGCCTTTGATTCGGGTCGTCTCACTGGAGCAGCCGCCCAGGATTATCTGAGTGATCTGGATTGATTTTGAGGTCCGAGTGCAAGCCTGTCCAATTGATGTGACGGACTGGTGATAAATCCCTGATAAGAACTCAAAGTTCTGTCGCAATCAAGTGTGTGAGTTCTCATCAGAGAAAAGCTTCAGATTCTAATGGGGAGGGTGCTGACCGTGTTTTGACTCAAAAGTGGGTGGTTTCACGTTGATCGAATTCCAGGACTTACAGCCATTGTCAGGTGGATAAGCCACGGGTAGGGGCAGTTGGCGAACTGCCCTGCAGAAATTTGTGGTCTACACAAGTGGAAACTGCTGTAAGTCATTTTTCTAACCCTAACAGGTTCAGTTAGTTAGTTTGACAACAGATTCGGCTAGCAAGTTCAATATTGAGAGGAGAACACAGGTGATTCACGATAACGGAAGTAGCAATAGATCGGGCAACCGTTCTTTTGAGGACGTTCTGCGGGCTAGAATGTCTCGGCGTAACGTTCTTGCGCGTGGTGCTGCACTGTCAGCCACTGGTTTTTTAGCAGCGCTAGCTGGCAACAAGCTGTTTACTCAGGAAGCCACTGCTGCTACAGCCCAGGCTGCTGGTGATGCCGTTGCTCAAGGTACTGGAACGGCGATCGCCCGTCAAGGCGGCAGCCTCATCAACTTCTCATTTGTCCGTGCGGCAGATGGCGCAGGCGCTACCCCCAGCATTTCATCTGATTATCAGTACGAGGTGCTAATCCCCTGGGGAACCCCCATTCAACCCGGTGGTCCAGCTTACAACGGTGAACCCAACAGACGACCCACCGCCGCCCAGCAGGCTCAGCAAGTGGGAATTGGTCACGACGGCATGTGGTTCTTCCCCATTGGTGAGGGTAACGATCACGGAATGCTAGCAATTAACCACGAGTTTGGTGACAACACTCACATCCTTGGTAAAGAAGCGCCAGAAAGCCTTGAAGATGTACGTCTCTCCCAGCACGCTCATGGTGCATCAGTAGTTGAAATTAGAAAAGTGAATGGCAGGTGGCAGAATGTCAGCAGCTCCAATGCTCGCCGCATTCACGTCAACACACCCGTTACCTTCAGTGGTCCAGCTGCCAACAGCCGTCTGCTCAGAACCGCTGCAGGAAATGCACCTTTGGGAACCGTGAACAACTGTGCTAACGGCAAAACCCCTTGGGGAACTTATCTCACCTGTGAGGAAAACTTCAACGGCTACTTTGGTGCAACGGGTGCTTGGACGCCCACAGAAGCGCAAGCTCGCTATGGTTTTTCAGCAGGTGGTGCTGGCTACAATTGGCATGTCTTTGATCCTCGTTTTGATCTGTCAAACCCCCGCTATGCCAATGAAGAGAACCGCTTTGGCTGGGTGGTTGAAATCGATCCAATGAACGCCTCTCAAACACCTGTGAAACGTACTGCACTGGGTCGGGTTAAGCACGAAAATGCAGAGGTTGTAGTTGGACAAGGCGGTCGTGCCGTAGTCTACATGGGTGATGATGAGCGCTTTGACTACATCTACAAGTTTGTTTCTGATAGCAATTGGCGATCGATGGTTGCACGGGGCATCAGCCCACTGGATCAGGGTAAGCTCTACGTTGCTAAGTTCAACGACGACGGCACAGGCAGCTGGATTGAACTCACCATCAACAACCCTGCTCTCAGAGCTAAATTTGCAGATCAGGCTGAAGTGTTAACTTACACTCGCCTTGCAGCTGACGCGGTAGGGGCTACCCCAATGGATCGCCCAGAGTGGATTTCTGCTGGACCCAACGGAGATGTTTACGCGACTCTCACCAACAACACTCGACGCACAGAAGCTACCCCTCCTAACCCACAGGCACCCAACCCCTTTGGTCACATCATCAAGTGGCGCGATAGCAACAATCACGTCGGCACCACCTTTACCTGGGATATCTTCGTTCTTGCGACAGATACTCACTCTACTGAGAAGAGCGCTTTTGGTAGCCCAGATGGTCTATGGGCTGACCCCGATGGACGGCTATTCATTCAAACTGATGGAGAGCAGCCTGAAGTTAATGGTGTGAAGCTAAATGATCAAATGTTGGTTGCTGACCCAGGTTCAGGGGAAATTCGCCGCATCTTCTCTGGAGTAACGGCTTGTGAAGTTACTGGTATTACCGTAACACCCGATCGCCGAACCATGTTTGTCAACCTTCAGCACCCAGGTGATGGTGACCCAGCGCTGACCAACTTCCCAGCACCCCAAGGAAGCGGCAGAATTCCTCGTGACGCAACCATTGTAATCACCCGTAAAAACGGCGGCATCATCGGTTCCTAGATTCGGTATGGCGTTGGGTTTGCTGCTAGCAGCAAATCCAACGTCCAGCAGTTTGTTTTATCCGCAATTACTCACTAGGTAATTTTATGAAACGTTTTGCGCTTGCTGTCGGGTTGGGTTTAGGTTTAACGGCGATCGCTGCCCCTGCTCATGCTGCACTCTTTGCTTGGGATGTTGAATATAGAGGTTGGTGGGAAGAAAGTGGCGGCGGTTCTATCTTTGGAACAATCGTTGCAGATGAGGAAGACACTCAGGATGGCATCATCTCCGGTGATGAGTTGAAATCCTGGCTCTGGAACTGGAGCGGAAATGATGTTGTACCTGCGTTTTTCTTCTCTTCTAAAGAGTCAGGTGCAACAGCAGACTTTGACGCTAGCTTTTATGTTGATGGCAGACTGAATCAGCCCGAACTGCTAGATGGACTTGACCAGGGAACTTTCACTTCTGGTTCTGGTGATGCAGTTCTAGATTTAGAATTCCTGTACGCAATCTCCTACACCGATGGCGTTGAATCTCTCTCACCCGGCAATCCCGAAGCAGTGCTTGGAACGGTTGCCGTCGCAGATCCCGTTCCTGTTCCTGAACCTGCTGCTGTTTTAGGTTTAACTGCTCTAGCGGGTTTGGCTGCTACCACCCTCAAGCGCCAGAAGCTAGAAGCTTAGAGGGCTGTAAACTCCTTAAGGTTAGAACAAAGGAAGGGAGGCAGGGTAAAGCCCTGTCTCCCTTTTTTCTCGTTTCTAGCTTTTAACCAGAATGTAATTCTAGAGGCTCTGCCTCTTGCAGCTGGAGGAGGTACCTCGAAGCAGTATTCTCAAGCTATACCTGGAAACGAGGCAAACGAGGCAATCTCTCTAAATCTGGCCTGATTTATTATCCTGGATCAAGTATGTACAACGTTTAGAAGTTTGATTTCATTATGAGTCTTACCCAAACTCCACAGGACCAATACATTAAAGTCGGAGACATTAATACTCGCTACTGGGCTTTGGGGGATGGAGAAACCACAGTCATCTTGCTTCATGGTCTAGGAAGCTGTGTAGAAACGTGGACATACAATATTGGTGCTTTGGCGCAGCACCATCGAGTTTACGCGATTGATCTGGTTGGTTCGGGTCGCTCCGATAAGCCGCCAACTTCTTACTCTTTAGTTGACCTGGCGAAGTTTGTTCAGGCTTTCATGGATGTTCTTAACTTGGAACGAGCTAGCCTGGTGGGAAACTCGTTAGGAGGCGGAATTGCCCTACAGTTTGCCCTGCTTTTTCCTGAGCAAATAGAAAAATTAGTCCTGGCAAACAGTTTAGGGTTGGGCAAGGAGATTATGTTTTTCCTCCGGTTAGCTTCATTGCCCTGGCCTAGCCAGTTGTTCCGTCCCAGTCGGATTAGTACCGCTTCTGTATTAAAGCAAATTGTGTATGACTCAGCGGTGATTACAGACGATTGGGTTGAAGTGCTGTATCAGATTGGCAATCTTCCTGGTACGCCAGAGGCATTACAGAGGCAACTTAGGGCTAATATTGATTTTTGGGGAGTTCGCCCGGAGGTTTATCGCCCCATTGTTGATCAATTTGCCACGATTCATACACCGACCCTCGTTATTTGGGGACAACAAGATCCGATATTGCCGGTTGCCCATGCCCAGTTTGCAGCAGAACAGTTGCCCAACGCTGATCTACAGATTTTTGATGAGTGTGGGCACTGGTCGCAGGTTGAGCGATCGCAAGAGTTCAACGCTGCAATTCTGAATTTTTTGCAGGATTGAATGCAACCTGGCTGCGTTTATGCAGAAGGTCTATTGATTGGCTTTAGCCCAAAGAGAAATCGCAGAATGTTATGGCGTTTTACGAACAGGTCATAGAGCAGGATGGTTATAAAGAGTGAAGCAGTGCTAATCAAAAAGAATTTTGCGAACACACCTGTTTGCCACTGCACGACATAGAAGGCGATCGCCACCAAAACAGTTTGATGCAACACATAAATGGGGTAAGACGCGGGATTAAAATATCGCAATACTCGATTGTTGAAGTTTAAGTATTTGCGACCTAGACCCAAAAGCGCCATTACCCAAAGCCAGGAGTTTAAGCCGCGCAACATCTGGTACAGCACATACCCCAACGAATAGCTTCGCTCTGGTAAAACATTGGTTTGCCATAGCCCAAATAGCACTGACATAGAGGCGATCGCCAATAGTGCGATCGCCTTCCAATTTCGCTCTATTGCCAGTTCAAATCTTGGATCTGCACAAATTAAGTAGCCATAAATAAAGTAAGCAAGATATAAACAGAAATTTGCCCAGTCGTTGTAAAGGTTCTGAAATCCAATCCAGTGAGGGCGCAAAGCTGCTTCAATGAGTACTAAGGGTAAGGCTAACAGGAAGATTGCTCCGGGTTTTTCGACTAGTGTTGCCAGCTTTGAAATCCAGAATTGACCGGAGTTTTTGAAATACAGAAACAGCGGCAAAGCCAGCAGAGAAAAGGTAAACAAATAGATCAAAAACCAGAGATGTCCCCACTCAAAATTTCCTTCAGGACGAACGCCATTAAAGAACTGGGGATAAAACTGAAGGTATGAAGGGCGATCGCTCGAAGTGCTTAAAAGATGATAGTAAACTTGAGGCGGAATTAAGATCAGAGTGCCAAACAGAAAAGGAATGAATAGCCGCTTAAACCGTTCTAAAACGTACTGAACTGCCATCTGAGTTTGCAGAATAAACCAGGAAGCAGCGCCCGAAAGCAAGAAAAACAGCGGCATATGCCACTGATGAACAAATAGGACGAAAGCATTCATTCCTGGACTCAAAACATCGTTTTGAATGTAAAATTCGCCCAGTTCACCTTTGTAGAAGACCGCGGCCGCGTGAAAGTAGATCAGCAAAAGCACCGCTAGCACTCGTAGCCAATCGAAGTCGTAGCGGCGGGTAGTGTTTGTAGACTTATTCAACATTGACTGGGAAAGCGAATCTGAAAACAGGTATCGCCAGGTTGAGAGGTAACACGAATATCCCCCTCATGACGTTTAACGATTTTGTAGCTCGTGTTTAATCCTAAGCCGGTGCCCTTACCAACGCCTTTTGTAGTAAAGAAGGGCTCATAGATGTGAGGCTGCACTTCGGGCGGAATGCCAATGCCATTGTCTGCAATCTCAATCAGCACCCAGTCTGCCTCACAACGAGTGCGTATCCAGATCGTTGGCTGACTTGTGGTTGAGAAGTGCCTTGCTCTGTTTTGCCAGCCCGTTGGAATCATCACAGGATTGGTATGGAGTGCTGGCGTGACCGACATTGGAGTGCTGCTTGTATTGAGGTTAAACCGTTCTAGTGTGGCGGCGATCGCATTATCAATCACATTCATCCACACCTGCTCTAGCTCTGACCCGTGTGACATCACCTTGGGCAAATCTTCGGCGTAATCTCGAACTATTGTCACACCTCGCTTCAGCTTGTGTCCCAAAATTGTGAGTGTGCTTTCTAAGCCTTTGTGAATGTCAACAAGCTGAAGGTCGTCTGGATCGAGCGTAGAGTAATCCTGAACGGCTCCCACGAGTTGATGAATTCGTTCAGTGCTGTGTCCTAAAGTATTCAATAATCCCACCACGGTCAGGGTAGCTTCCAGCCAGGTGAAAACGTCTTGAAGACAAATGTTGTTTAAGCAAGTGAGAATTTGGTCAAGCCAGTCACTATCTAGTCCAGCATTGACAAACGTGGAAGCAAACTGCCAACTGTTTTGTATGTTGTGGTCATCCATCCAATCGGTAAGCTGGTCTTCGCAATCACTCTGGGTCATTGAGTCGAGCGTGGGTGGGTTTTGAGCCTGGACGATCGCGTCCTGCTGCAAACGGATCAAAAACTCACGTTGTTCGTCCGTCAAACACTTATGAGTGAGCTTGAGTGTCTGGGTTTGCATCAGCGGAAACACCCGTCGCAACTCCCGTGCTGCCCGCTGCGCGGCTGAAGCAGGATTATTTAGCTCATGCGCCAACCCCGCAGCAAGCGTACCCAGTGAAATTAGGCGCTCTCGATGCTGCGCCAGGACTTGAATCTCCTGCATCCGCACAATCATGGTTTGCAAAACGCTTTTTGCAACGGTCGGGCACAGCCCCATAAACTGCCAGAAAGTATCTGCATCCAGTTCCAGGATGTGACAGGTTGTAACGGCTCTACCGCTAGCCCAAAAGTAGGGTACGCCCATTAGCAGTGGCACTTCACCAATCAGCGTGGGGCGATCGTGCTGCACCAGCAAAATATCCTGATTGCCAGAGCGCTGAGTCATGCGGCAAATCCCTTCCAGCAGCACAAACACACAGTTTGCCGGGTCTCCCTCAGCCCGCAACAGCCCGCCCGGTGGAACTCTAACCGCTTTTCCTTGGGCAACCATCCATTCCAGCTTTGCCTCCGGTATTTGGGCAAAAACGGGAATTCGGCGAAGTAGATCAGTGGTGACAGGAGCAGGTTTGAGGCTCAGCATAGGTAGTTACCGATTGATTGCAACTTATGCAACTTGAGAGGGGGCAGCGGAACTGTCAGATTCCTTTAAATCCATGGGTAGGTATATTTGGAAGCAGGTACAGCCAGGTTTTGAAGTAACCTGAATCTGACCTTGATGCTGACTTACAATCACTCGGTGGGCGATCGGAAGTCCTAAACCCGTTCCATTATCTGTTGCTTTCGTTGTAAAAAACTGGTCAAAAACGTAAGGCTGAATTTCATCCGGAATGCCAGGGCCAGTATCCACAATTTCTACTAACACGCTTTCGCCAACTTGAGACGTTCGCAGAGTGAGTTTTCCCTGTCCTGCCATTGCGTCGATCGCATTGTCGATCAGATGTGTCCAGACCTGGTTCAAATCCCCCCCATACACACAGATAGGAGGTAAGGTGCGATCAAAGTCGCGAATCACTTCAATCCCAGTGACTAGCCGATGATTCAAAACTGCTAAAGTTCTCTCTAACCCTTCGTGGATATCCATTTCCTGCAAAGGAGCCTGGTCGAGATAGGTGTAATCTTTTGCAGCCTGGACAAGTTCGGCGATGTGCTGAGTACTAAACTCGACATCATTCGTTAAGGCTAAGCTCTTAAGCGTGCCTTTTAACCAGGCTAAAACCGCACACACGGCTCCATTGGGAACAACACTCTCGATATCATTGAGGACAGTAACATCCAAACCCGCACGAGTCAAAACTTTAGCAAAGTGTTGCGGGTGTGGAATGCTGCGTTTGATCAGCCATTGAACAATGTCTTCCTCCTGCACTTGCCATCCCTGCGGATTAATCTCTGCCGGAAAGATCGTCATCCGTTGCAGGAGGGTTTGCTGAAGCGTAATCAAAAACTCTTGCTGATCAGAGGTCATCTGATGGGCGTTAAGCTTGACGGTCAGCGGTTGGAGCCATTGAAATAACTCCTGCAAACGCTCGACCGCTTCTCGCCCTGTAGCGGACACCTGCCGTAGCTCCTGAGCCAGTCCTGAGGTGAGTGTGCCAAGGGATACCAGCTTTTCCGCCTGTAAGGAGACGGTTCCTAGATCCTGTGTTCGCTGAGCGGTTGAAATCAGCAACTCACGGTTGATCAGGGGACACAACTCCATCATTTTCCAGAATGCAGCCGTGTCAAACTCCAGCAGATTGCTTTTAGGTAAGGCTCGTGCTGTAGCTAGATAGGGCTGTTCTAACAAAATTAGTTCGTGACCAAAGTAGGAGTAAGGCTCAAAATTAGTCCAAGGAATTTGGCGATCGCCCATCTGCTTGGTGCACTGAATTTCGCCATCTAGCAGCACCCAAAAAGAGCCTGACGGTTCGCCTTCGACTGCCAAAATTTCTCCTGGTTCAAGCGATCGCTCGCATCCCAGTTTGGCAAAGTCAAGCTGCTCGTCGCTCAGGTCAGCAAACAGCGGTATCCGACGCAGCATCTTCAGATCAATCATGAGCCATGCCCCAGCAGTGATCCCATTTAGCCACCTTTTATTGTAATGATGCTGTAGCACTCTGCACTTAAAGATTCAATTCTCAGCGAGTGCTAAAGCCAAGGGGCATTATCCATTAACGCAGTTAACATCTTTTCAAAGTTTTGGCGGAATAGCACGGCCAACAGTCCACACGATACCGTTGTAGTTCCCATCGCCCAGCCAAAATGGGAGACGTGCCATACTCCACCAAACAGAGCAAAGAGAATAAGACCCGCACCCGAGCCGCCTAAGAATAACAGGGTCATCTGTTTCAAAGTACGGGGGTGTGGCTCAGTATTTTTAGAATTCACCTGTCTCTCCTCCAAGTCATTCAACGGTATTGGATGCCTATCGAAATGCTTTAAGTTTAACTGATACTAACTTTTCCTAAGGCTGAGCATCCTGGAGCGTGCCCCGCGTATGCTCCAAAATGCTTAGCTGCGAATAAAAAGGATATGAATTTTGAGAACATTAGAGTTTTGAAAACACCAATGGTTGGAATAGGAATGGTTGAAATTGGTATTGATGCCATGGTTCAACGAGCCTAAGCATTTAGCTGATGTCCCTGAAAATCCCTTTACAAGTGTGAAGCGATTGTGAAGTTTCCGTAGTCGCATTGAGGCTTAAGTCAGGGTTAAACCCGCCTTAAAGTGACTGTGAGAATTGTTAAGTTGGTAAATTTGAACACAGTTTAGCCTTCATACCATCATCGGTGCCCTGAGTGAATTGTCCCTGCTTATTAAAGAAGGGGCTACAAGTTTTGCTGCGTGCCAAAGCGCTAGACGGTTCACGGTTGTTCTTCACACTTATTCTTCACATTCACAAAGGCGGCTCATGGCGAACATATTTATCAACGAATTTCACTACGACAACGCTGGAACTGATACTGGCGAAGCGATTGAACTAGCGGGGTTAGCCGGAACTGATTTGACCGGATGGCAGATTGTTCTTTATAACGGAGCAAATGGCTTAGAGTACAGTAGGCGATCGCTCGCCGGACTCACTATCTCCGATCAGGAAAATGGGTTTGGCACTATCACCGTTACTTATCCTTCTAACGGTATCCAGAACGGTGCTCCGGATGGTATCGCCTTAGTCGATGACACGGGTGCTGTCGTACAATTTCTCAGCTACGAAGGCGTTTTTACAGCCCTTGATGGCCCCGCTGTCGGACTAGAGAGCGTCGATATTGGCGTACGGGAACTAGATTCGACTCCGGTTGGCTCTTCCCTCCAGCTTCAGGGAACAGGTCGCACCAGTACAGATTTTACCTGGGCACCTGCGGCTGATGACAGCTTTGGTGAGGTGAATGTAGGTCAAATCTTTCAGGGCAATGATGATACAGGAATCACCATTACCCGAACAGATAGCAGCACTGCCGTGAGTGAGGCGGGTCAGACTGATACCTATGCGATCGCTCTTAAAACTACGCCCAGCAACCCAGTCATCATCACAATCAATGCAGATACTCAAACTGAGATCAGTGTGGATGGCACAACTTTCACGCGATCGTTAGAGGTGAGGCTGGGTAACACCACACCCCAGACAGTTACGGTCAGGGCAATTGATGATAACGACGCTGAGACTTCTCCCCATACGGGTACCATCTCTCACATAACTGCAAGTGCAGACGCAAACTATAACGGGCTTGCCATACCAAACTTGACAGTCAATATCACAGATAATGATATCGCAGTCACCAAAATCCATCAGATTCAGGGCAACGCATCTACTCAGCAGGCAGGTGGTGCTCACAACGATGTCAGCCCGCTTACGGGGCAAAACGTCACCCTTGAGGGAGTGGTTGTTGCTGACTTTCAGTTGACCAACCAGCTTCGAGGCTTCTTCATTCAAGAGGAAACGGCTGATCAGGATGGAGATGCAACCACCTCTGAAGGCATCTTTGTTTTTACGGGCAACAATGCGCCTTTAGACGTGCAGGAGGGGCAAGTTGTTCGGGTGACAGGCAATGTCAGTGAGTTTTTTGGTATGACTCAGGTCAGTGCTACTACGGCTGACAGCATCAAACTGGTCGATGGCGATAACAATATCGGACAAGTCACGACGACGACCCTTGATTTGCCTGCGACGGGTAACATTGATGACTACTACGAACAATCTGAAGGAATGCGCGTCGAGTTTGCAGATACGCTGCATGTCTCCGAGTACTTTGAGCTAGCCCGCTATGGTCAGATCGTTTTGACCGAAGGCGATCGCCCCTTCCAATACAGTCACATTGATGACACCCCAACCGCAGCAGAATACACTGAGTTTTTGGATAACTTAGAGCGCAGCCGGATTATTTTGGATGATGATGATAACATTCAAAACTCACCGTTGTCAAACGGTGTAATCTACTACCCGCAGCCCGATGGATTAAGTACCGGGACTCAAGGCACTGATTTCTTCCGGGGTGGAGACACGATCAACAACTTGACTGGAGTATTGCACTGGTCATTTGCTGGGCAGGCTGGTACGGATGCCTGGAGAATTCGTCCTACCGAGGCTGATCCGGTTGAGTTCACTGTGAATAATCCTCGTCCTGAAACATCACCCGACGTTGGCGGTAATATTAAAGTCGCTAACTTCAACGTGTTAAACTATTTCACCAGCATCGACACTACGGGCGGCAATGGTTCCCCTCGTGGAGCCGATAGTGCAGCTGAGTTTGAGCGGCAAAATGCAAAACTCACGGCTGCTCTAGCGGAAATTGACGCAGACGTATTTGGTTTGGTTGAAATTGAAAACAATGGTACTGCTGTCCAAGAACTGGTGAATCGTCTGAATGCCGTTGTGGGTGAAGGAACCTACGACTACATCGACACGGGTGTAGTAGGCACGGATCAAATCACGGTTGCTGTCATTTATAAGCCTGCTGTGTTGCAGCCTAGAGGAGAAGAAGCAATTTTGCTTGACTCCGAATTCACCGATCCCAACAACGCTGGCATTCAGCGCAATCGTCCGGCGATCGCCCAGGCATTTGAGGTAATCGACTCTAATGATGCAGACTTCGGCTCTGTATTTAATGTGGTGGTGAATCACCTCAAGTCCAAGGGTGGAGGCGATGCCACAGGAGCAGATGTTGACCAGAATGATGGTCAGGGTCAATTTAACGACACGCGCACCAAAGCTGCCGACTATTTGGTGAATACCTGGCTTCCCACTGACCCAACCGGGCAGGGTGATACGGACTATCTGATTATTGGCGACTTAAATGCCTACAAAGGGGAAACGCCAATCACAACGATCAAGAATGCAGGCTACACCGATCTGGTGGAAAAATTTGGCGGTGATGATGCCTACAGCTATGTCTTTAACGGGCAGCTTGGCTACCTCGATCATGCTTTAGCCAGTGAGTCGATGGAACCACAGGTAACGGGTGTTGCAGAATGGCACATCAACGCAGATGAAATTCCTGTATTTGACTACAACGACACCATTGATGACGGCGCAGGAGAAGCCAGTTTTGAGGCGGAACCCTCTGGCAATGATCTGTATGAACCCAACGCTTTTCGCACCTCTGACCACGATCCGGTTGTCATCGGACTCGACCTCGCACCAGAGTTTAATGTGATTAACGGCACTTCCCAACGTGACAATCTCACCGGAACCGATCGCAACGACCAGATTACTGGCTTTGCCGGAAATGATGCGGTCACAACGGGCGGCGGACGCGATCGCATCGTTTACACGAATATTGACGATCGCGGTGACACCATCACCGATTTTGAAGTGGGGCAAGACAAACTGGTGTTGACCCAATTGTTAGATAGCCTGATTGCAGGTGGCTACAGCGGTAATGATGCGATCGCCGATGGTTATGTTGAAGTCTTCCAGCAGGGGAACTCTGGCAGATTCTCCATCCAGATCGATGAAGACGGCTCAACCGGAAATCGTCCATCTATCCCATTTATCAATGTCCAAGGAAACAATCTCTCGTTAGAGAGTTTGAATGCAGCAAGTAACTTTGTGTTTTAGGTGATTGATCATTGACGCAATGGCAATTTACTGGTGCCATTGCGTCAATGGTTGATGAATGTACTAGTCTCCACTGCCAGCTTTCCAGGCGATCGCCTTTTGAGGCTGTGGGTCAGGCAATTTCAAGGAAATGATTCCTGCTGCTAACACTAGAATCATCGATGTCCAGAGACAGCCGACCAGCCCAAAAAACTGAAAAATGAGTCCTGATAGAACCGTACCTGCTAATCGTCCACCAGAGTTCGCCATGTAGTAAAACCCGACGTTTAGCGCCACTTTGTCATCATCGGTGAATGCCAATACCAGATAGGAATGAACGGCTGAGTTAAAAGCAAAAACAACGCCAAAAATGGTGAGTCCGGCAATGATCACCAGGTTGGCTGGAAGATTGAGGGAGAGTGCGAGGGCGATCGCCGCTGGCACTGCGGTTAGGGTAAACGTCCAGAACTGAATCGTTGCTGCTCTGGGCGGTTGACCGGAGCCAAATCGGTTTAATAGTGTTGGCGCAAGAAATTGAATGGTGCCATAGCCAATCACCCAGCAGGCTAGAAACCCTCCGACCTGCGTGAATGTCCAACCCAACACGTCATACAGAAAGACCGGCAGACCGACGACAAACCAGACATCCCTAGAGCCAAACAGGAAAAACCGGGCAGCAGACAAGATATTAATCTCACGGCTCTTAGAAAAGAGTTGTTTGAATCCTATTTTTGCTTTGATTCTCCCCATCCCTTTGGGTAGGAAGAAGCCCGTCAGCATGATAGCAAACAGTCCTGCTGCCATGATTAATAGTGAGTTTTCAAAGCCAACTGTAGCAAGCAGAGCGCTACCAACAAAGAAACCTACTCCTTTGAGTGCATTCTTGGAGCCAGTCAGGACTGCTACCCACTTAAACAATGAGGACTGTGCTTCCTGAGGCACCACCAGTCGAATGGCGCTTTTGGAACTCATTTTGGTTAGGTCTTTGGCAATGCCAGAGAATGCCTGAGCAACCATGACAAAAACCACCGCAAACCACTGCGTCCACTCTGGATTGAGAAACGCCAGCAACACCAGTGAGAAGACCTGTAGCCCGATGCCTGTGTAGAGCGTCACCTTTAGCCCCATCTGGGAACCAATCCATCCACCTAAAAAGTTGGCGACAACGCCAAAAACTTCATAGAACAAAAACAGCATTGCAATTTCTAGCGGACTATAGCCAATCCGGTTGAAATAGAGCAACACCAGCATTCGTAGGGCACCATCGGTGATAGTGAATCCCCAATAGGCGATCGTCACCAGAATGTAGTTGCGTAGATTGGCTCGGTCAGCAGTGGATGCAGTCATTTCCATAAAAGTGAGAAGGGCAGTTCGTGTAAAGGTTCAACGCAACTTTTCGCGCTAGTTCTACCATGCGGTTGGCATAGCCCCATTCGTTGTCATACCAGGCGAGAATTTTGACCTGAGTGTCATCCACAACCATTGTTGAGAGGGCATCAATGATGGAAGAACGTGGATCGTCTTTGTAGTCAATCGAGACAAGAGGACGTTCTTCGTAACCCAAAATGCCTTGGAGTGAACCTTCAGCAGCGGTTTTGAGCAAACTGTTGACTTCTGCAACGGTAGTCGGACGATTCACTTCAAATACACAGTCGGTGAGAGATGCATTGAGTAGGGGGACTCGCACGGCTAAGCCGTTGAGCTTACCGTTTAGCTCTGGATAAATTAGCCCGATCGCCGTTGCCGACCCGGTAGTCGTGGGAATCAGAGACAAACTAGTGGCTCTAGCCCGTCGCAGGTCTTTGTGAGGTGCATCCACAATCGTTTGGGTATTAGTGTTGTCATGAATTGTAGTGATGACACCATGACGAATTCCCATCCCTTCATGAATCACCTTTACCACAGGAGCCAGACAGTTTGTGGTGCAGGAAGCGGCTGTGAGCAGATCGTATTTGTCAGGTTCATACAGATGATCGTTCACCCCCATGACGACGTTTAGCGCCCCTTCTTTCACGGGTGCCGCCACGATGACTTTTCGCACCCCTCGCTTGAAATAAGGATCAAGAGATTGCACGGTTCTGAATTTGCCGGAGCATTCTAGAACCAAGTCAATACCCAGATCTTCCCAGGGCACTTCATCGGGAGTGCTGTGTTCGCTGAAGCTGAGGGATTGGTCTGCAATCCAAACTTGCCCATCTTTGGCGGCTACTTCCGGTGCCCAGCGTCCATGAACGGAGTCAAATTTGAGTAGGTGTGCTGCGGTTTCTGATCCACCCTTTACTTCATTAATATGAGTAAATTTTAGTTCTGGCCAATCCCACGCAGCCCGCAATGCGAGTCGCCCAATTCTGCCAAATCCATTGATGCCGACTTTCACACTCATTAAAATGCTGCCTCTCTTTCCAACAACTGCTCTAGGGTGAGATTTGCGGCGATCGCCCCTCAAACACAGTTCTCTCCCTGCCAAACTTGATCTGGTCCAGTCGTAATGGAGCAGGAGACGTGGTTGATACCCGTTTCGCCTGCACAAAATTCCACAGTCACCCCCGTCTCAAAGAGGCTCATATCAATTCGGACTGTTGTGTCCTAACAGGATGGCACTCATTGATATCCCTTTCATGATTGGATTTAATCTGGCTAAATCGTTTTGTATTAAACTAACAGATTGTGTTCATCATTTCAAATAAAATTGATTTGTCAAGTCGCCTAGATCACTCGCAGCCGCAAAAATGCATTGATTGCTTCGTGATATTGAATTCCACTAGGCGATCGCACTGTTACTGGCGTTGCTGATTTGATGTATGAATTCCGTAAGGGCACCCTACAGAGGGGATTGAAATCCGTGAATCATGCCCGCATTCAGCAACGCCCTGCTACTAGCCGCTTACCGTCCATTCCGTAAATATGTAACCAGTTGCTCTCCTGCGGTTTCAATGTGACGCTTGAGCAGCCTCACTGCTGTTTTTGAGTCACCCTTGCGGCAAGCATCCAGGATTTGCTGATGCTCTTGCTGCGATTTCTCTAAATAGTTCATCTTCGCCATTTGCAGTCGAATGTAGCGATCGATATTCACATGCAGCGTTTTGATTAGGGATAGTAGACGAGGGCGATCGCCAGCCCCATAAAGCACCGCGTGAAATTCCCAGTTCAGCTTTGCCCAGCGCCCCACATCGGTTTCGCGCTCGGTTTTCTCCAAAATATCAGCTGCCTTCTGCAAATCTGCTTCTGTCAGCTTTGGAATCGCAAGCTGAAGCGCCAAACTCTCTAGCGCGACACGAATCTCACAAATTTCCTGCGCCTCTGCCGGAGACATGATCGCCACCGTTGCCCCACGATTAGGAGAAAGCAGTACCAGTCCCTCTGCCTCAAGCTGTCGCAACGCCTCCCGCAGCGGGATTCGGCTCACACCAAATTGAGCCGCAATTTCATCTTGCCGCAACGACTGTCCTTCCTGGAATACGCCCTGCACGATCGCCTCTCGCAGCGCATCGGCAATCAGGTCAGGCGTACTCCGCTGATGGCGCAACACACCCGCTGCTAGGTCACCTAAATCTACTGATTCCATAAAATGATCACGGATATTTTATTTTTGTATACGATTTTTTGTATACAATATTCATTGTAAAGGATGAGGGATGAAGATGAATACAGTATTCATCCTCGTCCCTCATCCTCAACCCCCTCGATCAGGAGCCAACCATGAGCATTCAACCCCAACCAGACCGAGTCATTATCTTTGATACGACCCTGCGGGATGGCGAACAGTCTCCCGGTGCAACGCTAAACCCGGAAGAGAAGCTGGTGATTGCTCAACAACTGGCGCGGCTGGGTGTGGATGTGATTGAGGCTGGGTTTGCGGTTTCCAGTCCCGGTGATTTTGAGGCAGTGAATAACATTGCAAAGATTGTCGGTGTTGAAGGTGGGCCAATTATTTGCAGTTTGGCTAGAGCGGTTCGGCAAGATATTCAGACGGCGGCAGAAGCCTTACAGCCTGCGGCGCATCCTCGGATTCATACGTTTATTTCAACCTCTGATATTCACTTGAAATATCAGTTGAAGAAGTCGCGCCAGGAAGTGTTGGCGATCGCCGAAGAAATGGTTGCCTATGCCAAAAGCTTTGTGACGGACGTAGAATTTTCGCCGATGGATGCTAGCCGTTCTGACCCGGAGTTTTTGTATCAGGTGTTGGAGCGGGCGATCGCCGCTGGAGCGACTACGCTCAACATCCCCGACACCGTTGGCTACTGCACTCCCAAGGATATGGAAGCACTGATTCGCGGCATTCGAGAAAATGTGCCTGGAATCGATCAGGTCATTCTCTCGGTTCACACGCAAAATGATTTGGGTTTGGCAACAGCAAACGCGCTGACGGCAATCGAGCAGGGCGTGCGTCAGGTGGAATGCACAATTAACGGCATTGGCGAACGGGCAGGTAACGCTGCATTAGAAGAAGTGGTGATGGCGCTGCAAGTTCGCAAGTCACACTTCAATGTGTTTCTAGGTCGTCCAGCCAATTCGGAAGCGCCGCTAACCCGGATCAATACTCAAGAAATCTACAAAGCCTCCCGATTGGTTTCCACCGCAACCGGAATGTCAGTGCAGCCCAACAAGGCGATCGTGGGTGCAAATGCCTTTGCCCATGAGTCTGGGATTCACCAGGACGGCATTCTCAAGCACCGGGAAACCTACGAAATTATGGATGCTGCCTCAGTTGGCTTGCCTGCGAACCAGATTGTGCTGGGCAAGCATTCCGGTCGCAATGCCTTTAGGACTCGTTTGCAAGAGTTGGGCTTTGAGCTAAACGAGGAAGATTTGAACCGGGCGTTTCATCGCTTCAAAGAAGTAGCGGATAAGAAGAAAGAGGTCTCTGACCGGGATCTGGAGGCGATCGCCCGTGACGAGCTACAGGTTCAGGTCGAACACGCCTTTCAGCTTGAGCAGGTGCAGGTGTCCTGTGGCGATTGCTCCAGCCCAACTGCCACAGTGACGGTTCTCATGCCTGATGGCAGGATTCTAACCGACGCGGCTGTGGGAACTGGTCCGGTTGATGCCGTTTACAAAGCCGTGAATCGGCTAGTTCAGGTGCCCAACGAATTGATTGAGTTCTCTGTCCAATCTGTTACCGAAGGCATTGACGCACTGGGACGCGTCACAATCCATCTGCGCTATCAGGAGCGATTGTTTGTCGGGCAGGCATCTGACACGGATATCGTCGTGGCTTCTGCCTACGCCTATGTGAATGCCCTGAATCGGCTCTATAGCTATTGGCAAAAGCAACCTTCCGCAGAACCGCATCAGAGAGTGAGTATGTTCGCCGAAATTCCCAACTTTTAGAGAACTTGAGAATTCATGAATATCCAAACTGCGTTTAATCGGGCTGCTGCCGAGTACGATGGGCTGCGGCGCATTCTGATTCCCTGTTTTGATGACTTTTATGGCACAGCCGTTCAGGTGATTCCATTTGAACGTACTAAATCCCTCAAAGCTCTGGACTTGGGAGCAGGAACTGGACTGTATTCCGGCATGGTGCAGGCGCTATTTCCCAACGCAGAATTCACCCTAATGGATTTTGCGCTAGAGATGTTAGAAAAAGCCCAGGCTCGGTTTGCAGGACTAGGCAAATCTCCCCAAGTTTTGATTGGAGACTATGCAGAAACCGACTTTGGTAACTCCTACGACCTGATCATTTCTGCCCTATCCATTCACCACTTGTCTGATGCAAGTAAAGCAACGCTCTACCGTCGCATCTATCAGTCACTCAAACCCGGTGGAATATTTATCAACGCTGATCAGGTACAGGGCAAAACAGCTTATTTGGATAAGCTCTATCGGCAAAACTGGCTCAACTCAGTGCAAACTCTCGGTGTTTCGACCGATGAACTTGCTGCTGCCCAAAAGCGAATGGAGTTCGATCGCCTTGCCCCTCTTGATCTCCAGTTAAGCTGGCTAGAAGCCGCAGGGTTTCAAGATGTAGACTGCTGGTACAAAAACTTTAGCTTTGTGGTATTCGGCGGATATCGAGAAACTGTATAGACTTTGCAGGCGTTACTCAGATCAAATCCTTCTAAACAACGGCAACATGGTACGGGTAGATTTAGCAGCCAAAACTCAGATGGAGCCGAGGCTGAATGGCAAAACCTATCCCTACGGGAACTGCGGTTATCTAGGAGGGTTTGATGTTAATTAGGTTTATCAATCTGTCGGGCCATGTTGCGGAAGTAGTCCATTTCGCTTTCAGAGCGGCGGCGATTGGGACGAAGATTAACTGCATTGCTAGCAACTGAGGTTGTAGCAGATTCAGCCGGTTCATCCTCTTGAGCTTTGTCCTCAAAGTAATAGCTGGGTGTGCTCAAACCAAAGAGCTTACTAAAGAAAACGAACGTTTTCTGCAATGCTGTAATTAGTCCGCGCAAGACTCGCTCAACAAAGGCGATGAGACGAATGAAAGTATTACGAATGATAGGTTGCATAGCCTGACCTCGAACTCTCTCTAACCCTAACAAATAACCCAAAGATTGGGTCGTTTAGCACGTTTCAAAATATGCAGCTTCATTAGAAACGGTATTACACCCAATTCGGTTAATTTATTTTTTGCTTTACATCACAATATTGAGATCTTCTGGTTTCCCTGCTGCGTCAACCACACCATTCTTAAGAACAATGATGTAATCGGCTTGACGTAGAACAAAGGGACGGTGAGAAACGACGAGGTAGGTAGGGTTGTAAGAAATAGGGGAGCGAGGTGTAGCGGCAAGGAGGTGTGACCAGAGGATTTGTTCGGTTTCAAGGTCAAGCGCACTGGAGAGGTCGTCAAAGACGAGTAGTTCGGGTCGCCGGAGCAACATTCGGGCAGCGGCAGCGCGTTGCTGTTGCCCACCGGAAAGACGCATTCCTTTGGAGCCGATCAGGGTATTGAGTTCTTCTGGCATTGCAGCGAGATCGTGATCCAGCGCAGCAATGGCGATCGCCTTCCTCAATTCCGCCTCATCAGTCTGAAATCCCATCAACAAATTCTCTTGCAGCGTATTGCTGAACAACTGGGGTACCTGTGGTGTATAGGCACTGCGTGGCGGCACAAAAAACCGATCAGGCTGTTCGATGCGCGATCCGTTCCAGTAGATTTCCCCAGATTGTCTGGGGAGTAGACCCAGTAAGACTCGCAGCAACGTCGTTTTCCCTGATCCGACTCGACCTGTGATAACGGTCAGGCTACCTCGTTTCAACGTCATGCTGATATTGGTAATGCCACGATCAGTCCAGCGCTGCGAAGCAGCGTCACTGCCTGGATAGCGGTAGGTCAGATTTTCCACTCTTAACTCTTCAAGGGCAGTATCTCTTTTGGGTTGGGCGATCGCAGGCAATTCAGTCATTCGCCCTTTGAGATCGGGCAAATACAGCGGTGCAGGTTCAACCAGCCCTTCCACTCTGTTACTCTCCTGCTCTTCCACACTGCTAATCAACGTTCCCATCCGCTCTAATGACACCTCTGTTTGCTTTGTTAGAGCTAAGAAGCCGCCGAAAAACCACAAAAAATCTGTAACAAACGCCAGGTAATACACAAATAAAGCAAAGTCACCCACACTGAGCGTGTGTTCGCGAAGTGTCTCTGAAAGCAAATCGCCAACCCCCACTCCAGATTGGGCTGCCACTAATAGGATTAGACCGGTACCCAGGCTGACCAAATTTTCTAAACTAGACTGGATGATTGCTGTAAAAACCTGATCTTGCACCACACGTTGTTGGCGTTGGTCACCGAGCCAGCGCAGATGGTTGAGAATAGGAGTTTCGGCTCCTGCGACCTGAATGGCTTGCACAGCGGAGAATAATTCTCCAATTAATCCAGTTACCTGTTGGGTTGCCTGACGGCTAGCAGAGCGATACCGCTTTATGCGAGCCTCAGCATGTTGAAGGGTGAGAGCGATCGCCACCAAGGGTAAAAAGACTAGTAAGGTTAACCGTGCATTGACGTTGAAAAGAATGATGAGAGCAACGATTGCGAACACCCCGGCTGAAAAAATTTCATTGGTGCCCACCACAGTATCTTCTACCTGAGCCGCATCATCTCGAAAGAAACTAATGACCTCACCGGGTGAAACTGTTTTACGACCCACTGTGAGAGATTCTGCACCTGGACGCTGCAACAACTTGTCTAACAAATTGCGTCGCAGTAAAGAACTCATCGTAAAGCGGTGCTGGGTTTTGGTAACGCGTCCAGCAAAGATAGCGACAATGCGAGCAGCACCCACTGCAAAGATCAACGCCACCCACACCATCGGGGATTGCAGAGAGATCAATTGAGCGCTGCCACTTGTCTCTGTGCTGGTTAGGGTGTTAAAAAACTCACGGATGATTAAACCGGGTACAACAGGTAGTCCTGCAATAAACAGCCACAAAATGGTATCTAGCAAGTACAGCCCAAAGGCGTAGCGAATCATTCGCCAGAGAAGTTTCCAGATTGCTATTCTTTGAGTGGTCATTCTTAATTAGATTGAATATTGAATAGAGTTACAACGCAAAAGTCTGAATATGACATTCTGAACTATGCCATTAGAGTCGTAGCGTTCACCTTGAGTAATTGTGAAAAGCGCGATCGCTGATCATTTTGGAGGGTAAAGCGATCGCCATATTCCACCACTTTCCCCTGCTCTAATATCAGAATTTGATCAACTCTCTGGATAGTGGCTAACCGATGGGCAATGATGATTCCTGTGCGATTGTGGAGAAGTCGGGCGATCGCCCGTTCAATGCATTGCTCTGTTATTGGATCAAGCCGAGACGAGGCTTCATCGAGAATCACCAGTCCTGGGTTTTTGAGAAACACACGGGCAAAAGCTAATAGCTGCGCCTGCCCTGCTGAAAGTCCGGCACTGTCTGCCCCAAGTTGAGTATCTAACCCATTGGGTAATGACTGGAGCCATTCCGTTAGCTCCAAGTTATTCAACGTTTCCAGAATTTCTGTATCCCGAATTCGAGCATCAAAAAAAGTCAAATTATCTCGAACACTAGCTTGAAATAACTGTACATCTTGGGTTACTAACCCCACTCGTTGCCTAAGCTCAGAAAGGGGGGTTTGGGCGATCGGAATATTTCCTAAGCGGATCTCCCCGGTCTGAACATCGTAGAGCCGCAGGAGCAAACGGGCGATCGTGCTTTTGCCGCTTCCAGTGCGTCCAAGCAATCCGAGGGTCTGTCCAGCAGGTAGATGCAGGGAGAGGTTCTGAAGCGTATGGATAGAGGGTGAAGGAGTAATCTTTTGCTCACGATTCCCCTGTTTAATGCTTTCATAACTAAACCAAACCTGTTGAAATGAAACGGACAAAGCTCCTGCTGGCAAATGAGCATTACCCAAATCTTGTATCTGCGATCGCACATTCAACAACTCTCGAATCCGGTGAATACTGGCTTCAACTTGCTGCAATTCTTCCAGTTCTTCGCGGATGCGTTCGATCGGTTGGTTGAGGAGGTTGGTGTAGTGAAAGATGAGATAGGCAGTCCCAATCGTGATCGCGTTTTGGTTCCACAGGTAAGCAGAAACGGCAAGGGCAATCGCATTGCCCAGGGTAAACAACCCCACGCTCGTAGACCAAAGGATCGTACTCGCAAATCTAGCTTTTTGATAGATGGGCAACCATCGTTGTAAGAGTTCATAAAAACGGCGCATGACATAGCTAACGGCTCCATTGGCACGAATGTCTTCCCGTCCTACTAGATGTTCACCTAAGAAGCCAAAAAAATCAGCACTCACCTGCCGATAGGCTGCCCAGGGAGTAGCGGCAACGGCTTGTATGCCTAGCAACAGTGACAATGCGATGAGTGAAAATAAAGTTAAACTCACACCTGCTAACAGGTTTTCAGCAAACAAAATGATTAGAATTCCCAGCAATAAAACACCGTTGCCTAACACATGAATGACGAGTTGAGAAAAGAAACGAGACAACAGATTCACATCTCCATCCACTCGCTCTAATAATTCTCCAGGGGTGTGAGATTTATGAAAGGACAGATCTAGGTTTAAACAATGTTTGGCTAAATCGAGCCGTAGAGCATTAGTAGCAGTCCAGGCAACCATTTCGCCTAAGTAGGTAGCCGTGACCGTTAAAATCTGTGTCAGTAAAGCCAGACCCATGAAGAGAAAGGCCGCTGTCAAAAGTTTTTGCTGGGAGCCACCGGATACGGCAGTATCAATGAAGTAGCCCAGAATTTGCGGATTGAGAATTTGGAAGCCAATGCTACTGAGGAGGGCGATCGCCAATCCAACCACACGGCCCTGCTGTGGCTTGAGGTAGTGTACTAGGAGAGAAGTGTATTGCTTGAGAGGAATTTGCATTGTTTAGCTGAGCACAGGTGGAACCCTCACTAGCAGGTGCGATCGCCCTTCAAAAGGTCTTGGTGCAGCTTACCGCAAAGATTGCCTGTGGGTAAGGCAGGTTTGGCTCCTAGCGGGAGTATTTTGATGCCTAAACGGAATAGTTTACGCAACGCAACCCGATCTACTCAATGTCAAATTCAAGGTCAAAAATCACAGCAGAAATTGCCGCAATTGTTCAATCACCAGTTCCATGCCGATAGGACCATTTAAGCCATTCCAGAGATCATAAGTCCTAAAAAAGACCCGGTTTTATTGGTTTGCAGGAAGGGATTGGGCGATCGCATTTTTCTGCCAACTGGTTTGAGTCGTTGAAGTTTGGCGTTCTAGAACGCGATCGAGTTTTGAAGATGCTGAATTCATTAGATAGTTAGACAAATCATCCAAAACCATCATGGCTTGAGTAGGTGTGCTGGCTACATGCCAGTGATCCTTGACTTCAAAGACCTTTCCTTGCTGTACTGCATTGAGCTGTAACCATAAGGGATCAGTTTGAATACGCTGTAATGCAGTTTGAGCAGATTGGGCAATCTCTGGCGTTGCACCGAATGTCCAGACAAAGATAACGTCTCCATCTGCATCTTGGATGTTTTCCTTACTCACTACAACGACAAACGGTTCTTCACCGAGAACGCCTTTGTCTTGGGCAGGAGGTCGAGGGAAGCCAATGTCGTCTAAAACATGACCTGCAAAGGAGTTTTTGAGATAAAGACCAATCCCTTCTGGAAAGATGCGAACCAGTGAGACTTTGGTTTGCTGGATGGAGTTGCCCAATTGCGATCGCAAGTCTTCTACTCGCTGCTGATATTGATTCATGAGTTGTTTAGCTTCCTGCGTTTTGCCGAGGGCAGCAGCATGAAGGGTAAATGATTTCTTCCACTCACCCAGAATGGCATCATCAAGGACGGTGGGGGCGATCGCCGATAGCTGTTCATAAATAGGTTCAGCGTTCCATCGGCTTGCCAAAATCAGATCGGGCTGAAGAGCAAGAATCTTTTCCAGGTTTACCTGCTCATCCATTCCTAGAGAGGCAACTTCCTGCATCTTATTCGCCCACTGGCTTGAAACATTTGTGATTGCACCAACGGGCTGCATGTCCAGGGAAAAGATCGTATCAACAGCAAAGCCGCTGAGCGCCACCACCCGTTGAGGATTTGCCGGAACACAAGTTTCTCCCATTGCGTGTTGAATTACGCGGCAGTCTGATGGTGAGGCTGAAGGGACAGACGTTTGAGGCTTTCCAGCACAAGCGATGACCAATCCTACACAAAAGCAAGTGAGTAGCCCCCAACGAATGGAACTGCACAATTTTGAAATGAGAAAAGGAATTTTCTGCATATGCAGCCAACGTTGTAAAGACATGACTCACTTACCATCAAAACTCTACCGATACTGTACCAACGACAGTTCTGGGTGCCCCCGGTTCGATGGATAATCTGCCAAAGTTCACCGATTCAAAGTACTCTACATCAAACAAGTTTTTGACATTTAGCGCCACTTGCCAGTTATCACGTTGGTAATAGAGTGCGGCATCGGTTCTCAGGTAGCTCGGTAGCTCAAAGGTGTTTTGGGCATCGCCTGCACGGTTGCCAATATAGAAGATTCCGGCTCCAAATCCGAGTCCTGCCAGGTTACCCGACTGAATTTCGTAGCTTGTCCACAGGCTGGCGGTGTAGTCTGGCACGTTTCGCAGTCGATTGCCTTCTAGCTCACTGCCTCCGTCTTCTGTGACTTCGGCCTCAATGTAGCCCAAGGAGGCGATGACATTCCAACCTGGCAAGATTTCTCCTAAAACATCCAGTTCAATGCCTCGGCTCCGCTGTTCCCCGGTGGAAATGAAAAAATCAATGTTTTCGGGGTCAGGTACTCCAATGTTGGTTCTGGTAAGGTTGTAGGCAGCCAGGGTCGTCAGCAGTCTGCCATCCAACAGTTCCCCTTTAACGCCGATCTCATACTGCGTGCCACGAATTGGTTCCAGGAATGATCCATCAGCTTGAACTGAGTCATTCAGAACGAGCGATCGCGAAAAACTAGCATAGAAAGAAAGATCCTCAATCGGCTGATAAACAATTCCAACACGCGGGCTAAATGCTTCATCGTATTGGGTGGTTGTAGAGCTGGATTCAATGTCGATTGATTCCTGGTCAATGAAGTCAAAGCGTCCACCTACTAAAAGAATGAGATCATCAGTCAGGTCAATTTGGTCTTGAAGAAAAATGCCAACGCTGTCGCTAACGATATCAAATCCCGGCACGACAAAGTCAGACAGTGAGGGACGATCGAGTTCTTCGTAGACCGGATCAAAGATGTTAATGGGTGCGATCGCATCGCCAAAGAAAGTCTCAAAATGCTGATACTGACGGACATAGTCAACCCCAAACAGGAGTGTGTGATCGACTGGACCAGTCGCAAACTCACCGACTACATCAGTTTGTACAATGTAGCTTTCTTCGAGCGGATCATTAAAGTTAAAGGCACGGGTCAGAATGCCCGTTGTTTCATCTAGACCTTCTGGAGAGAATGGATCAAGCCGCAGGTTGATGGAGTTAGTTTGCAGGAAACGAAAGGCATTGCGAACGCGCCAGTCGTCATTCAATTCATGCTCTAACTGATAGCCAAGGCTGTAGCTTTCCGTGCGAATAAAATCATCGGGGTCGCCAAAGACACGATCGCGCGGAATATCAGCAGGGCGATCGCCTATTGCTGGAATGCCTCGGTCCACGGGACGTTCATCATATAGGTATTCTCCATCAATCGTGAGGTCGGTGCGATCGCTAATCCGCCAGGTTAAAACAGGTGAAACATAGAACCGATCAATATCCGTATCAAAATCGCGCCATCTTTCTCCTGTTTCATACACTGCATTGATGCGGTAAAGCAGAGTTTCATCTGCGTTTAATGGTCCTGTTAAATCAAACGTAGGACGAAGTAGCCCAAAACTACCGACTGAGAGTGATGCTGCATAGCGTGGATCATCGAGTGGCTGTTCGGTCACTAAATTGATAATGCCACCTGGCTCAAGTGCCCCATACAACACCGATGCGGGCCCCTTTAGAATTTCAACCCGCTCCAAATTTTCTGTTTCAACTAGGGGTGAAAAAACATTGGGCACCCGAATTCCATTGCGAAATATTTGACCCGTTGCCGTAAACCCTCGAATGTTGAACTGATCCAGCGCATCACCAAATCCGCCTTCTTCTCCAATCCCGCTCACGTTACGAAAAATATCAGGTAATCGTAGTGCGTTCTGCTCTTGAATCACCTGCTGTGGAACTATCTGAATCGAACCAGGAACTTCTAGAATGAGCGTATCAGTCCGGGTTGCGGTCGTGGAATTATCCACAATGTACCCTTCCTCTTGCTCATCCGTTACTACTACTTGAATAGCGTCCTCTTCGGTTGCCCCAACGCTTTCGGCATTTGAAGTGATACTTAATATTAAATTTTGGTCTACTCCGTTGATGGAGACTGTCGGAGGTGCATCTGCTCCAGTAATAGCTACTCGCACGCGGTTATTGGGTAAGTTTGTTGCACTGATTAGCGCAATTCCCTCTGCCGGATTAGACTGTTGAAACTCATCCGCATCAGATAGAGATAACACCGCAGCAGGGATATTGATGATCAATGCATTTCCGACAACGGATGTAGACGGTGTTGGCTGCGTTCCGGTTATTTCCAGGGTTACTTCAAGTCCAGCATCCGATGGATTCACCTGTATTCCAGTAATCTCAACAATGGAGGACTGAGCAATTTGGGTAATCCACTCATCAACAGTTGTTGCAGAAGGTTCTAACTCACTGATTTGAGGAATGCTGTTGGCTGCACTTACCTGTTCTAAAGAATTGATGTCTAGAGAATTCTCAACTCCTAAATTTTCTGAATTGACTTCTGCCCATGCCGATTGGACACAGCAAACTGACAGCACCGTTGCCACAAAGATCGATCGCTGTAATTGATTCATCATGCCTCCACACGCCAACACCAGGGAAAGGAAATCAGACCAGAAAAACCAGGCGATTCCCTTACTTCGTTTTGCATTTGCTTATCTGCAAATAATTCTCAAATAGCTTACAGGTAAGATTGAACGTGTGAGCGATCGCTTTGATCAACAGCGGGAATTTTTTGATCACTAACAGGAATTTTTTAACCTACCTGCTGCTTAGCAACAAGCGAATAGGCTTTAGGATTAGTGCCAAATTTTTTGCGAAAGGCAGCCGCAAAATAGCCTCGGTTAGCAAACCCCACTTCACGAGCAACTTCGCTCACGTTCAAGCTTCCAGCTTCCAGCAATGCTCTGGCTCGTTCCATGCGGTAGTGGTGTAAGCAGCCAAAGACAGTAGTGCCAAAAATAGTGCGGAAGCCTTGCTTTAGCGTGAACTCATTTAACCCGACTTGACGAGCTAAACCTTTAAGTGAGGGTGGATTATTGAGGTGTTGCGACAGAATTTTCCTGGCATGGTGAAGTCGATCAATATCATCGGGCTTAAAGGACGGTTGAGGCGGGTTTTGGAGCGGATGCAGCATTTGTTCCAGATGGAGGGACACCAGTTCCCAAACTTTGCTCTCCAGGTAAATCTGCCGGGTCATATCTGTGTAAGGGCAGTTGAGAACTTGCTGCACGACAGCTCGCATTGCCATCGTCGGAGTTGCCTCATAGGTATAGCGGTCTTGTTTCAAGGGATTCACCAATTCCCTCAGCGGGGGTGCATGTTCGAGGCGATCGCCCATCCACAACCGAAACAACTCTGGTTCCAGATGAAAACTCACGTCGAGAACCTGCCAACCCGAAACATCCTCATGAATGCTGCTTTCAGCCAAACCACCTCCCGAAAAGAAGTAATGCTCTGAAAAACAAGACTGTTGAGGATGCTCTTGAACAACCGTAAATTCATATTCCAGCGGGTGTTCACGTTCAGGCACCTCAACAATCAAATCCTGGTGAAGTTGGTAGTCGGCGATTGCTAAAACTAACCCCTCACGCAGCCGAATTTCTCGAATAGAACCGTGCCCCAACTGGGCTGGATAGTGCCAGGTAATGTCAGCCGAATCGGGGGTAGATGCAGTTTGCTCATCAGCTATATTCTTCTGAACCAAATTCCAGTAGTCACTTTGAGAAAGGGCGATCGCCATTGTTTCTAGGTAAGTGAGAAAGGGAAAACGAGCTTACACCAAGAAGCCTATCATTAATGAAAATTTTCTCAATACTTATACCGTTTCTAGGGGCTATTGTAATGATAAATGTGTGAATACACAGGGACCTATACGGTTGCCCCATTACCACTTTTGTCTCGTCTAACGTGACTTCCCTTAGTGACGTTTCGCGCTCTCTAATGGTTCGTTGCTTCTGTGGGGTAGATTGAGTTGAGCAAGAAACAAGCGCGATCGCCACAATCACCCAAGCAAAACACAGATGATGTTTCAACCCCATTAACATTCACCTTATTACTCTGATGCAGCGTTGATCCTTCAAGCACAGTGGGAATTCCTGTAGACTCAAACAGTAGTTAACCTTTGAATTCAGGGAATAGCGACTTATGGGAGGATCGGCAATGGAGTGGATGGTCGCGCAACAAAATCCGTTAAGCAACAGCCCTGTTGAAAGCGGTCAAGCGGCAGGCAGCATTCCTGAACTGGTCATTGTTCTGATTATTTTGCTTATGATCGCAACGGTGGTTGCTCTGGTGACTCAGCGGTTGCGAATTCCCTATGTAACAGGGTTAGTTCTGGCAGGGTTACCCATTACAGAGGTTCTCTCGCATCGGATTGGGTTAGACCCCTCTCTAGTTCTCAATCTTTTCCTGCCAATTTTGATTTTTGAAGCGGCAATCAATACCGATGTCAGCCGTCTCCGCAGTACCTTCAAGCCGATCGCCCTTTTAGCAGGACCAGGGTCAATCTTATCTTCGGCAATCATTGCAGCGATCGTGAAGTATGGTTTGGGGATGGATTGGATTCCTGCCTTGCTGATTGGAGTGATTCTGGCAAATACCGATACAGTTTCGATGATTGCAGTCTTTAAGGAAATCCGTGTGCCTTCTCGACTATCCACCATTGTCGAGGGAGAAACCCTGTTTAATGATGCAGCTGCTCTAATTTCTTTCAATTTAATTTTAGTTATTTATACAACAGGTTCGCTCACGGCTGTGCAAGGTGTGAAGGAACTGCTTGTTGTTTCTTTGGGCGGGGGACTAGTGGGTGCCATTTTAGGCTACTTGAGCCTACCCATATTTGTTCGCTTGAATGACCCGTTAAGTAGTCTCTTGCTGACGGTCGCTCTAGCGTTGGGAACCTTTCAGATCGGGCAACTTTTGGGCGTATCGGGTGCGGTGGCTGTAGTCATCGCGGGACTGGTTTTCGGCAGTCTGGGACTACCTCGCAGTTCCTCTGCATCTGATCGCATTACTCTGCTGAGCTTTTGGGAATATGCAGGTTTTGGAGTCAACACATTTATTTTTCTGCTGATTGGTATCGAGATCAATCCAGCCACACTCTGGAGAATTTTGCCATCGATTCTACTTGTGATTTTGGCATACCAACTGGGACGGATTCTCTCAGTTTATTTACTGCTAGCAGGACTGCGAAGATTTGATCGTCCTATTCCACTACGATGGCAGCACGTTCTAGTCTTAGGGAATATCAAAGGTTCTCTTTCAATGGCGCTAGCCGTTGCGATTCCCCTCACTTTAACTGGACGAGATCTCATTATTGAATTGGTGTTTGGTGCCGTTTTATTTTCTCTGGTGATACAAGGATTAGTCATACCCTGGATAATCAAACGCCTTAACATTAGCCATGCTTCTGAGATAATGCAGGAGATGGGAAAGTTGCAGATCCAGTTGATTGCGGCTAAAGCAGCTCAAGATGAATTGGATAGTTTACTAAAATCAGGTGTGCTACCCAAGGCAGTTTACGAGGAACTGTGGGCATCTTATCAAGCGCGAGTGGCACAATCAGAACGAGTGCTGCGAGATTTTCATAATCAGCATCGAGTAGGTGAATTGCAGAGCGATCGCAGCGGGCTAGATGCAGTTCGACGGCGACTGCTTCTTGCAGAAAAAGGAGCCGTGAGCGATGCGCTCCGCAAACGCATTGTCCCAGAAGATTTAGTACAGCCTTATGTCAAGGATTTGGATGAGAAACTTCTATCGTTGGAAGATGACTAGTGCAAATGCCTAGTCTAAATTGCCCAATAGTAGGAAGCTGAAAAAAACGTTAACCTATTCACAATGACTGCATTGTGTGTGACGCATCTCAGATAGGAAAGGATGATTACTAGCATTCTTAATCCTAAAGGCATTCTACTTTTCGTGGCATTTCTGCCTCAATTTGTAGATGCTCAGATCGGGTATGTGGCCTTACAGATGCTAATTTATGGACTCTCCTTTACAACTCTGTGCTTACTAATTTATGGAATGATTGGTCATTTTGCAGGTAGGCTAGGCGATCGCTTAACCTGACAACCGCGAATTGCTGACTTCAGGAAGTGTTTTGATTGGGCTAGGATTACGAATGGCTATACTAGAGCGCAAATAGTTGCGTAAGTCTTGTGATTTTGCTATGAGAGCGGATACAAGGAGGCAATGGTAAGAATTGAGTATCTGCCTAGTCAATATAGTCGCGGATCATATCCGGAGTTTCTAGATTATTTGAAGTGATTGGGCGATCGCCATCCACTGGAAGCGTTTTGAGAACTTGAACTTCGTTTGTTTCAATCGGTCGTCTGCCATCTTCGTGGACAACTTCTTTCACATCAAAATTGCTAGGAGTAATTGGGCGATTACCATCAATCCCCAAAGTTTTATCAGTCTCTATTGGGCTAGCCGCAATTGGACGGCGGCCATCCACTTCGAGGGTGTCGCGTACATCAAGGTCATCAGAAACGATCGGACGATTGCCATCTACTGGTAAAACGTTCTGTACCTGAAGATCGCTGCCATCAATCGGGCGATTGCCATCAATTCCAAGCATTCTCACGTTTTGCTGATCTTCCCCTAAAGGAGTGATAGCGCTGTCATCCGGATGCTCCTGCTGTGTACTCATCGTTTAAACTCCTGATCTTCATAGCATTTCTCTATTTTTAACGAGTTGATTGAGCATCGAACAACTGTCTAAGGGTCGGTTCCAGGCGATTTCACGCAGGAGGAGATCTACTATAGCGATCGCATCTTTCCTTCAAGGTTCTGGCAAGGGTGGAACTCTAACTAGCAAGCGCGATCGCAACTCTCCTGGCATTTTGGGCGGTTTCACATATCCGTCAGCGCTATTCTGGTAGAGTTCGCTAAACTGCTGCAATTCAGATACACATTCGGCATGGTGCAGATCAAAAAAGTGATAGGTGTATTTTCCAGGACAGGCAAAAGTAACAGAGCAGGGGCGATCGCACGTCCATAAACACCCTACTGATTGCACATTCAGTTCGGTCAGATTCAATTCCTGTAACTGTTTAAGTAACAAAACTCCCTCTGTAATGGTGTCGTCGGTGACATCATCGTGGGCGATCGTCGCACTACATGTTCTACAAACAAACAGCGTATGTTTTGTCATGGTTAGGGTGCTTCAATAAGGTACTCAAACAAGTCATCAACGATCGCATTGGCGGCTAGAGGTCCACTGCCAATCCAATAGCTTGGAACGAGATACACTTTGTTGTTTTGCACAACATTAAGTGTTTTCCAGAGGGGATCATTCTGCAACTCCTCTAGCTTTTTCTGGGCTTCCTGATTTGCCTCAGCCTCATTTTCTGCCGTCCAAACAAACAAGACATCTCCATCTGCCTGACTCAATAACTCGCGGCTAATCGCCTGTTGAATTGGGTTATTGGCAGAGCGTTGAGCTTCCTCTGCACCCAAGTCTTGAGCAGGGGGACGGGCTAGCCCAGCATCTTGCAAAACAGTGCCAGGAAAGGAATCTCGCAGGTAAAGATTGATACTGTTGGGATAAATTCTGATAACAGAAACTTTGGGTTGGCGATCGCCCATTGCAGCTTTAAACTCCTCCAACCTTTTAGAGTAGTCTGCCATTACCTGCTGGGCGACATCTCCTCGTCCCAACGCTTCACTCACAGTTTGAAAAAACTCTTTCCACTGACCACTATGCTCAAATTTGAACAGAACGGTTGGCGCAATTTGTGATGTTTGAGCATAAATCGTTTGGTAAGAATCCACCCCCACGATCAGATCGGGATTGAGTTCAATCACCTTCTCCAAACTGGGCTCCCCGAATTGACCAATGTTCTCAACGTTATTCAGTTGATTGCCTAAGTGGGATGAAAGGTTAGAGAAAACGGTCGCAGTGGGTTTAAGGTCCACTGCGATCGCAGCTTCAAAGGTGACAGAGTCTAGCGTGACTAATCGCTCAAAGGAATCGGGTACACAGGTTGTCCCCGCCACATGTTCTACTGAAGTGCAGTTTTCTGTGATTGCTCCCGACCTTTCGGTTGAAGAACCTCCCTGGCAAGCAGCTACTAATCCTAGTGTTAGCAGTACCAGCACCAGCATTCTCCACCGTTTCCACCTAGGCATCATTTCTACCCTTAGAACTCTACTGTGATTGTCCCTAATACGGTCAGAGGCGCACCCGGGTTAACTCCTAATCGAGAGTCAAAGTTTGCCGATGTGAAGTACTCAATGTCAAACAGATTTTCAATGTTTAACTGAGCACGCCAATTGTTCCGCCGATAAAACACAGCAGCATCCGTTCGGAAAAAGCTGGGAATGGTGAAAGTATTGTCTAAATCACCGAAGCGATCGCTCAGATACAGAAACCCTAGACCAAATCCTAGTCCTTCTAAATCACCTTGCTGAATTTCGTGGGTTGTCCATAGGCTGAACTGATGATCAGGAACGTTAGCCAAATCATTACCCACTGTAGGGCGGGTATCCTGACTCACATAGGCATCCAGGTAAGTGTAAGCAGCCGTAATATCCCAACCTGATGAGATTTCTCCGCCCAAGCCCAGTTCAACACCGCGACTAGTGACTTCGCCGGTTTGAAGCGAGAAATCAGGATCGTCGGGATCAGGATTGCTGACATTTTGTCGGCGAATATCAAAGGCAGACAGGGTTAAACTCAGTTGGTCTGACAAATCGGCTTTCATTCCCACTTCAAACTGTCGCCCTGTTTCTGGCTCAAAGGTTGAAGCATCCGCATTGCGGCTGGCTCCAAAGGAGGGATTAAACGAGCGAGTGTAAGCAGCATAAAGTGAGATCGACTCAACCGGTTGGTAAACGATGCCAAATCGAGGGCTAAACTCACTATCGGTTTGCTCAAACTCTGATCTAGGTTCATCTAGATTTTGAGTCGTGCGAAATTGATCAGCAGAATCATAGCGAACGCCTGCCAGTAGATTTAGGTTAGGCAGAAGTTCAACCTGGTCTTGCAGATAAACGCTGATCGTATCGATGTTGTCATCTCGGAAAAACTCGGGCTCAATATCGTAAGGATCTCTGGTGTAAACCGGATCAAATACATTAATCGGTGTGTAGAGATTGCTGAATTGAAACTCTGGAGCTTCTGCATCATGGCGATATTCAACTCCTGCTAGTACCTGATGCTCAATCGAACCTGTGTTGAACTCGGCGATCGCCTCAGCGTTGGTGAAGAATCGTCGATATGAGCCACCCGCAAAGTATTCGAGGCGAGAAAGTTCTCCAGTCGCCTCATCGAATGAGTCAAAGGATGGATAATATCGTTCTGGTTCGTACTGCAAGTATTGCAGCGTGTGTCTTACAGATAGTGCCTCATTGAATTGGTGATTGAGCCTGTAGCCCAGACTAAACTGCTCCTGCTCAAACTCACCAAAGTCTTCACCAAAGAAGCGATCGCGTGGAACGTCCAGAATCCCATCGCCAAATGCGGGAATCCCTTCATCAACTGTCTCCTGATTTCTAACGTATTGACCATACAAATCAAGAGAAGTATTTTCCCCAATATCCCACGTGAGAATAGGAGAAATAACTAATCTTTCTCCATCGACAAAATCGCGAAAACTGCCGTAGTTCTCATAGCCTAAATTTAGCCGATATCGAACAGTGCTTGCTTCATTCAAAGGTCCGGAGAAATCTAGAGCGCCGCGATAGGTGTCAAAACTACCTGCGGTGAATGAGGCTGAGTAAAACGGCTCACTCAGGGGTCTCTTAGAAACCAGGTTGATGATACCGCCTGGTTCTCCTTGACCAAACAGCACAGAAGCCGGACCTCTCAAAACTTCAACCCGTTCTAGATCAATCGTGCTGGACGGGGCTAGTGAAAAAGTAGCAATGCCATCTCGAAAGATGCCGTTGTCGGACGGAAAGCCTCGAATCAGAAAACCTGGCCCAAATACGCTGGTTCCTCGTCCACCTACTGAAACTACACTCCCTGCTGTTTCAAGTGCATCTCCTACTTCAGCAACGTTTCGGTCTTCAAGCACTTCTTGTGGAATCACCTGAATCGAGAGTGGAATGTCGCGTAGAGGAGTATTCGTGCCCGTTGCCGTACTGGAGTTTGACGGGTTATAGCCGTCCTCCTGTTCATCCGTCGCTACGATCTGGATCGCTTCTGTCTCTGTTCCTTCTGCTGTGTCTGCCCCTGCAGCAATACTAAACAGCAACCCCTGCCCTTCTACAATCTCGACTGTTGGAGGTGCTTCTGAACCTGTGATCGCAACGCGCACACGATTATTAGGTAAAGAGGTAACGGCGATTAGAGCAACACCTTCAACCGGATTAGATGCCTGAAATTCATCTCCATCGGGTAATTCCAACGTTGCATTATCAATATTGACAATTAACGCGTTTCCAACAACAGATGGTGCGGCAGGTTGAGGCACCCCAGTTGTTTCCAACTGTAATTCTAGTCCCTGTGGCGTTGAATTTAACTGCACTCCCGTAATGGGTACAGGTGCGGCCGTAGATTGAGCGACCCATTCCGAAAGGGTTGTTGCTGGACGGTCGAGTTCACTTAATTGAGGAATATCGCTTGTTGCAACTGATTCTTCTTGAGTTTCTGCTTCTGCTTCTGCCGATCGTTCCCTCTCTTCATCAGAAAAATTAGCTTCTGCCCAGGCAGGAGAAGCCATTAGAACTAACGCAAATGCTAGAAATGCCGATTGCTGAATTGGTCTTAACACTACGCCACACACCACTGTTCTGTTCAGGTAAATAAGAATTCTTCTCAGTAAGATACTGGTAAATGTGGGTATATTAGCGATCGCTCTGACTGCTACCCGGAATTTTTTGAACGTTAGGCGGAATTCCTATCTCTCGATAGATACGCCCTGGGAGTTACCCCAAACCTTTTGCGAAAAGCCGCTGCAAAGTAGCTGCGGTTGGCAAATCCAATGGATTGAGCAATTTCAGAGATGTTCAAACGACGTTCTTCCAGAAGCTGTCGGGCTTGCTCTAGGCGATGCTCGTGCAAACATCCAAAAGCTGTCGTGCCAAACACCTGACGGAATCCCCGCTTGAGCGTGCAGTCATTAAGACCCACTTGTCGCGCCAACTCAATCAGTGAAGGTGGGTTGTCAAGTCGCTGCAATAGAATATTTCTGGCCTGGTGAATCCGATCGACATCGTCAGGCTTTAATGAGTGAGTAGGATAGATACTTTTTGTCGTCTCATGTCGTTTTAACTCTTGCTCTATTAATAGAGCCATCAGTTCCCAAACTTTGCTCTCCAGATACATTCGTTTGGTGATGCCTTGAAACGGGCATTGAAGAATTTGTTGGAGTGCTGTTTGCATTGCTCCTGTCGTGGTACCAGAGCAAACATGATAAATTTGTGGAGAAGATTTAATTAAATGCTGCAACTCTTGTGGAAGAGAGGCTGAAGTTTGACCTAGCCAGGTTGTGAATAGCTCTGGATCGATGTGAACATTCACATCAACCTGCTTAGTATCAGACCATTCTGTAAGTTCAGCGGGAGCTAAGCCACTGCCGTAGAGAGAGTATTGCCCAGCACGAGCAGAACTTCCCTGATTTGTATGACCACCAGAAAGGTGAAAGGTATATTCTAAGGGATGCTCTCGCTCTGGCAACTGCATCACGATCGAGTCGTGCAATTGATAATGAGCGATCGCCAGTTCTAACCCATCCCGCAATTGAATCTCGCGCCAATATCCCTGCCCCAACTGCTCAGGGTACTTCCAGACCGTATCAAATTCGTCAGTAGTAGGGGCATTTTCTTCTGCATCCTGAAACAGTGCCCGATAATCGTATTGAGAAAGCGTAATCGTCATTGACTTTATTCTGGATTGCGGATTAAGGGCGATTGCTAATTGATAGAGCCACGTAGGAACGTTTCTGGCATAAGGGCGAGCAAAATTCGACGAGAAATGAAAAAAATAAAACCGTCTTCAGATTACTATTCTCTTTGCCTTATTGCAAACTATTCTCAGAAGTAGGCAAATTTAGAGTACTGCACACGCCCTCAGGTTTTGCCTGACTTACGCTCTTAAGGAGGACGCCGACCCGCTTGAAACGGATTAAAGTTACTCCATCTGCTCAAGCGATTTAGGAGGCGAATTTGTGCGTTTAGGGCAATGGATCAGCGTAATCGCCCTTTTGATCTCGCTTTACATCATGTGGCGCATTCGTCAAGTGCTTTTGCTCGTGTTTGGGGCGGCAGTCTTCGCAACGGTGTTAAATCGGGTTGTGCGGCGACTGCAAATGAGCGGAGTCAAGCGGGGAATTGCGATCGCCATCACATTATTGATTCTGTTTGTCACTTTAGCCGGTTTCTTTTTGGTGATTGTGCCTAAAATCGGCGATCAGGTGCAGCAGTTTACTGCTCTTTTGCCAGAAGGGATTGAGCAACTGCGGGCAGGATATGAGTGGCTACAAGATCGGATTCCAGGGCAGATATTAGAAGACAATCGCAGTATCAGTGCGCTGCTGCAAAATTTGCAGAACTGGACTAGCCGCTTGTTGGGTAACTTTTGGCTGTTGGTCAGCAACTCAGTCAGCGCTGTCATAAGTTTGCTGCTGTTTCTGGCAATCACGATCATGCTGTTGCTCGATCCGTTGCAGTATCGACGGGTGTTTGTGCTGGCGTTTCCAGCCTTCTATCGTCGACGGGTTGACGAAATTTTGGACAAGTGTGAACAATCACTGGTGGGCTGGAGCCGGGGGACTTTGCTGGCAATGCTTACCATTGCCGTTGTGAGCTATATTGGTCTACTCATTCTGGGAGTGCCGTTGCCGCTTGTGAACGCGCTCATAGCCGGTTTACTAGAATTTATTCCCAATATTGGACCTACACTGAGCATCGCTCCACCAACGCTGCTGGCATTACTTGACACACCTTGGAAGGCGGGCGCTGTCATTATCCTATATCTCCTGATTCAACAGTTTGAAAGCTTGGTGTTGGTGCCTCTACTAATGAAGCACGAAGCATCTCTGCTACCGTTGTTTACCGTGTTGGCCGTAGTCGTTTCCTCCATCTTTTTTGGCTTCTTAGGACTATTTTTGGCAGTACCCCTGCTGGTTGTAGTGCAGATTTGGTTAAAAGAAGTTTTAGTCGAAGATATTCTGAACCAATGGAAAGGGGACGAGGAGAAGATAAAACCCAACGATCAGATTCCTATCGAACCTGCTAAATCAGATTCCTAAAAGAATTTCAGGCAGGAATTTAACGCTCTTTGAGGCATAGGATGCAGCGATCGCCACGCCCTAAACCTAAAGATTGAGTCGAAGCCCAAAATCTTGGCAACTATTTACGGATTTTGGCTGATTGCGAATGAAGTACCGATTAGCGATGCTTAAGTTATAGCAACCACCTGATCGGTCACTTCTTATGCAGATTCCTCTGAAACTACAAGCCCAACTGAATGCTCTCTCTTCGACAGAGATCGAGGAAATCAAACGTTTGTTTGCCAACTTGCCTAGTCAGGATAATGAGATCCAGGCTTTGATTGCAGACAATCTTGATGCACTAATTGAAGTTTTGACCTGCACAGACGAAGTGCTTGCAGCCTGAATGCTTCAATCCTTTTAGTCTCGGTGCCTTGACCCTGAATACACAGGACATCGGCGATCGCCCCTATTCCACAACTTCAGGAGCAGCTAGCGATCGCCGCTCCGCGTCCAAAATAACTGTAAAGGTCGTGCCCACTCCAAGTTGGCTTTCAACTTCGATCGTGCCCTGCTGTAAATCCACAAATCGCTTCACAATATTCAGCCCCAGCCCAGTTCCGGGAATGTTGCTGACGTTCCTACCTCGGTGAAACGGCTCAAACAGGTAAGGCTGGTCTTCAGGCGGAATGCCGATTCCTCGGTCCTTGACTTGAAAGATCACCTGCTGCTTTTGGCGCGATAGGCGAAACTGAATGCTGCTCTGCGGCGGTGAGTATTGCACAGAGTTGGACAAGATATTAGTTAGAATCGATCGCAGCAGTTTCTCGTCCAGTTTTGCAGGGATGGCTTTGTTGCGGCAGATGAACTCGATTTGATGACCGCTGCTGCCGTAATTCATCTCCGAGACAAGATTGCGACAAAACTGCACAAGCTCAACTTGGCTGGGCTGGATTTCGATTCGCTTAGCCTCAACCTTGCCAATGACTAAAATTGCGTCAATCATCTGGGTCATACGCTCTACATTTTCTTCGATACCCAGCAGATAGTTTGTCTTTTGTTCAGCCGATAAGTGAGTGTCGTACCTTCCTAGAGAAGAAACCGACAGCAAAATGTTGTTGAGCGGATTGCGAAACTCATGGCAAACCATTGACACAACGCGCGATCGCAACTCACTTAACTCTTTTAACTGCTCATTGGCTTGATAGAGTTCAGCCGTACGTTCTCTCACTTTAAGTTCTAGTTCTTCGTTGGCACGGTGTAAAACTGCCTCTGCCCATTTGCGCTGTGTGATGTCTTGAAAGGTGACGACGGCCCCAATCAGTTTTCCCTGTTCGTCACGCATGGGTGTGCTGATATATTCCACTGGAAAACTGGTGCCATCCTTTCGCCAAAACACTTCATCTGTAACCCGGTGCACAGCGCCATCTTTAAAGGCTGCATAAATTGGACAGGTCTGTTTAGGGTAAGGAGTATGGTCGCGTTTGGAGTGATGCAAGACATCATGCATAGACTTGCCAATTAGCTCGTGAATCTCCCAGCCAATCATTCGAGCGCCCGCCGGATTGACAAAAGTGGCGTTGCCCTGCAAATCTACGCCATACACCCCTTCACCAATGGCATTCAAAATGAGCTGATGCTGGCGGCGCAGGTTCTCTAGATCTACACTGGCATCCGTAGATGCTTCTAAGCAAATCGGTGCATCAGATAAGTCAGAAGACAGTGAATCAGAAGATAGAGATGGGTTAGAAGATAGCGGTGAGGAGGACAGCCAGTAATATTGCCGCATAGTTTAATTAAAGGGTTAGCTAATTGAGTAGGTTGTGAACAGTCAGATTTATAGTGAACAGACTTGAAACAGATAAACTTATATCAGCTTTGTATCAGGGCAATTTCTTCATACTTCGCCAAAGGGATAACCGCTGCGCTCCAATCATACTGTAGTGCATTACACATAAAACCTATCTAAAAAACATTTAGATATAGATGCAGGAAAAACGTAACTGTAGCTTCCTTAGATCTGCACTCAGAGCAGGCTTCATGAGGCTAACTCGTGCTGTTTTTGAGCATTGAGATAAGGATAGAATGAAAAAAATTCTTGTGATTGAAGATGAAACGCAAACGCGAGATATCTTTTTGAGATGTTTGTCGTTTGAGGGGTTCTTCGCATTAGGTGCTGAAAGTGGGTTAGCCGGAATGAAGCTCGCGCAAACTCACTTACCCGACCTGATCGTGTGTGACATCATGATGCCCGATGTGGATGGTTACACTGTCCTCTCTACCCTGCGCCAAAACTCCTCTACAGCAGTCATTCCCTTTATCTTTTTGACCGCCAAAGTGACCATGACCGACCTGCGACGAGGAATGGAATTGGGAGCAGATGATTACCTAACTAAGCCCTGTACCGTGGAACAGTTTTTGCTGGCGATCGCCACTCGTCTGCAACGCCAGGAAACCCTGAAACACTGGTACGCCAACCCTCAGCTCGAATCTCTATCTGCGACAAACGCTGCTCCAGCAAACCCTAAATCCATTTTCCCGAACAACCCCAAACTAGCTAAAGTATTTCGCTTTATTGAAGCGCACTATCACCAGTCCATTAGCCTCACCGATGTAGCTCAAACCGCAGGTTATTCTCCTGCCTATTTGACTAACCTGGTGCAAAGTCAAACGGGGCGAACGGTAAAACAGTGGATTACCGAACGGCGAATGGCCGAGGCTCGTAAACTGCTAGTGAATACAGCTCACTCCGTCAGTCAGGTTGCTGAAATAGTTGGCTATGCAGATGTCAGCTACTTCATTCGTCAATTTCGTCAGTTTCACAATACCTCACCCCAAGCATGGCGGAACTCCATCAACTTTCAAGAGGTAGAGGCTCAGGCAGTGTAAGAGGAGCAATATTTACCTTGTTGTAGAGATAATGAATGCTTGCTCTACCCGTAAACAGATCTGCTTTAGCAGCATAAATTGTGGTGCAGCTCCGTTGCACCACAATTTATACAGAAGGCTAGCAAAAGCTAGGTCTCACTGGGTTTGTCGTTGTTTTCGATTCCGTAATAGACCTGCACCAAGCGTACCGACCACTAGCGTACCTAGTACAGTAGAAGGCTCAGGTACTGTCTTAACTTTGACTCGAAAAGATGAACGCGATCTCGATCTTAGTATTAACTTGTCAATACTAACGCTTCCAAAGGGAAACCTGTATACGTTCCCTCGTTCTCCTCGCACAAGGATAAGAGGGCGGCTATTAATTCTTTCAGTTGTCCCAGCGCGGCATCGTGAGCCAGAGAGACAAGCAAAAGCCGTAACACCGCTTCCAGGCGTAAGTATTTGAATAGACTCAATGTTAATAGGTTCACCAAAGGTCACTGACTTTGTAGCAGCATTGCTGTTAATAGAAAGGACTATTGCTTGAGCTTCAGTGGGTAAAGCGACAGTACTGCCAGCAATCAACCCAAGACAGATCAAAGTAGACTTGAAATTCATAGAGCCTTTGCCTCCTTAAAAGTTAGTAAATTCACAATGTTTCATTTCTCTGCTGATGCAATCAATGCTGAAATTAGGGATTGATGCAATGGTTGAGAATCTTTAACGACGCTTTTTTCTAACTATCTTGCTTACAGCACCAACACATTCCAATATCTGTGTAAATACTGACATGCTCCTCCGGAGATTAACAATGCGTTTACTGAAACTTCATCAGCAAAATGTTGTTCATAAAGGCAACAAGTAGTCTTGCTGATTTGAAGGATGAATTGTAGTGAGAGTAACGCACTCCGCGCAGCATACAATTCATACCTGAATTGAGCAGTGCCGTATTTGAAAACTACTTCGGTTTATTAACCCGGTAATAAGGGACAGTTTAAAGATTCTATAAAGATTGGTTGAAATAGATTTTAAAACTCAGTTTTTAAGCGTCCAACCTAAATCAGCAAAAATAATTTTTCTAAAGTAAACTCACAGCCCTTATTCCACTTGTGTTATTTAAATTCTCATAAGTAGTTTGAAGTTTGGGCGTGAGGCACTGGGGCGATCGCATCTTAGAGATTGCAAGAGATGACGTGGTTTTATGTTTCAGCGTAAGTGGTTGCAGACTTGGAGGCTTGGGTTAGTAAGTTCTATAACCCTGGTTTGGGTGCTTACCTCATCTAAACATTGTGCCTTTGCTCAATCTAATCTCACGCCTGATACTGCCCCAGATCGCAATTTGGAGACACAAGTTGAATCGCTCACCCCTTTAATAAATCAAATTCGAGGCGGTACTCAGCGAGGAAGCATTCTTTTCCATAGCTTCTTAGAATTCAATATTCCTGAGGACCGCAGTGTCTACTTCGAAAATCCGTCTGGAATTACCCACATCCTGAGCCGAATCACAGGAAATGACCGTTCTGAGATTTTAGGGACATTAGGGGTAGGCTCTCCCAGTGCATTGGGTACTGCCGATCTATTTTTGCTCAACCCCAACGGAATTTTATTTGGAGAAAATGCAAAGCTAGATACCAGAGGCTCATTTCTGGCAAGTACAGCAGATAGCTTACAGTTTGACGATTGGGAGTTTAGTGCTACCGATCCCCAACCTATTCCCACTCTAGTTGTGAACCTTCCGATCGGTTTGCAATTTGGCAGGGCACCCCAAAGCATCATTCATCAAGCTGGAAGAGTTGCTGATACAAATGAAGCCGTTGATGGACTACAGGTACAGCCAGGTGAAGCTTTAGTACTGGTAGGAGGTGACGTTAGGTTAACTAGTAGCGTTCTCATTGCTCCGGGCGGTCGAATCGAATTAGGTGGGCTTGCAGAACCAGGAATAGTAGGCTTACGGTTTGTGAACAACCACCTCCGTTTAATCTTTCCGAATGGGATTGCCCAATCAAACGTAATAATCAACGGATCTCGTATGCTTCTTGCCGGTGCTGACGGAGGCAGTATCGAAATTAATGCTCGCGATTTAGTGATTAGAGCAAGTTGCCTTTCAACTGGACAAACTTATTGCATTAGTAATGGATTAAACGATAATCAGCTCGGAAACTTTAGGTTCAATTCCACAGGCGCAGTAGAAATTACGAGTCTAAGCGAAGTCTCAACCACTGGGGGTGATATCGATATTCAAGCTGAATCCCTGACTCTAGACCAATCTCGACTACTAACTGAAACTAGAACAGAAGTCGATTCAGGCAACGTGACAGTACAAACTACTGATTTTGTAAGGGTACTAAATGATAACGGTTTTATATCTGCAACCACTTTTGGCTCGGGGAATGGAGGCAATATCTCTATCGAAACTGGGAGGTTAAGCATCCGCAATGGAGGAAGAATTTTGACGGAAACCTTAGGAGATGGAGACGCTGGGAGTTTGAATGTACAGGCGACAGAGGTAGAAGTCACAGGCTGTATTCCTGCAAACTGTAGCGAACTGAGTGTGCGTGCTGAAGATGGAAGCGTAGGCGATGCTGGAGATTTAAGAATTCAGACCGGGAGATTGATTGCTGAAGACGGAGGCATTATTACAACGACGACTCGTGGTGATGGACAGGCAGGAGAACTAGAGGTAGTTGCTGATTCTATCCGGCTGATCGGAATCAATGGAAGCTCTCGCAGTAGTCTAAACTCTAACGCCGGACCTAACGGTATTGGCAGCGCCGGAAGAGTAACAATAACAACCAGAGAGTTGACCGTTCAAGATGGAGCGATTGTTCAAGTTCGTACTCGAGGTCAAGGTCAAGGTGGTTTTCTGGATGTACAGGCTACTGATTTCATCCTTGTAGAAGGCACGACTGGGGAAACTCGCAGTACTTTGTCTGCTAAGTCTACGGGGGCTGGAGAAGCTGGAGATGTCAGGATTACAACCGGGGAGTTGATAGTTCGGGATGGAGCAGAAGTGACGGTGGAAGGGGACGACCTGGGGGCGGCAGGTAATTTGTCGATTAGTGCTGGATCTGTTCTTTTAGATGAGGGAGCGCTAACCGCACAAACTCAAGCAGGAAGCGGTGCAAATATTGTTTTACAAGACTTGGATATCCTGCTGATGCGCGATCGCAGCCTTATCTCTGCTCGAGCACTAAATGATAGTAGTGGTGGCAATATCACGATTAATGCTGACTTTATTGTGGCTGTCCCTTCAGAAAACAGTGACATTACTGCGAATGCTTTTGCTGGTTCAGGAGGTGAAGTCAGCATTACATCTCAAAGTATTTTAGGCTTAGCACCTCGCAGTAGAACAGAACTTGAAACCCTGCTGGAAACCGATGATCCAACTGAACTGGACCCGCAGCGTTTACCCAGCAATGACATTACTGCCATTTCGCAGGTTAATCCTGCATTAAGTGGTCAGGTAATTATCACAACTCCTGACGTTGATCCTAGCCAGGGAACTGTTGAGCTGCCTGATGCTCCTGTAACAACAGAAATCAGCCAAGCCTGTGGGGGGGGAGGAGATCGCGCTACTAGCCGATTTATTAGCAGTGGAAGGGGTGGCTTGCCAACCAGTCCTTATGAACCACTGAGTGGCAGTAATGTATTAGATGACGTGCAGTCACCTGTTCAATTAGCGGCTTCTCCTGATGATTCTCGTAGCTCTGCAACAGACGTGCCTAGCTCAATTGCAGAAGCACAAGGATGGCGGGTTGATGCACAAGGCGAGGTTGTGTTAGTAGCAGAGGCTTCTTCACTCGCACAAGAGAGTTGTCTAATTCGCTAGAGTGTCTCCTCGGAGTTTTCGGAAGACAAAACCACTGAACTAGAACAAATCAAGACTTACGCAAAGGACTTTGGAATGGATGGGTGCTTGAGTTGCTCAATCAAGTAGTTCGAGAGCATCTCATGCTTAATCTGATAAATAGCTCTACCGAAACCCTGCACCTTGTTGTGCGGGTACATCCAGAGTCAGGTGAACGGGGATTGTTTATTGGCGCATTTGTGCAACGCATCCAGAGGCTATCTGAGACGGAGTCAAAAGATGTGCTGCGGCTGTTGCAGTCCTATGTGACACGCTTAGAAAATACAGTCCGATGGAAGTGGCAAGTCGGAGATGTTGCATTTTGGGACAACCGATCGACCCAACACTACGCCATTTATGACTATGAAGGGCAACCTCGACGGGTACAGCGAGTCACCATCGTAGGCGATCGCCCACAAAGCATTGATGGCAAATTGAGTCAGGCACTCAAGGGTGACTCTTCAACCTATGTTCGTGAACCTGCTTTAATTTAAAACAATCATTCGGACGCTATCCGCAATTTCTAAATGTCTTCTCGAAATTAGAGTGACAGCACTGGTGACGACAGCAGATGCACATGAGTTAATCGAAGTGAGGTGCTCTCGTTAACGGATGACCTGGTTTTTCCGCTTTGGTTAGTAACATCACAAGGCAATTATTTCATGCAGTGGCTTTATTTGGGCTTGGCTATTGTTGCTGAAGTTGCTGGAACTACCTGCATGAAGTTGTCACAGGGTTTTACTAAAACCCTTCCCAGCATTCTAATCTTTTGCTTTTACGGACTGTGCTTTGTCTTCCTAACGATGGCGTTAAAGAAGATGGAAATTACTACAGCTTATGCAATATGGGCAGGTTTAGGAACAGCTTTAATTACCATTGTCAGCATTGTGTGGTTTAGAGAACCAGCTAACGCTCTCAAAATTATCTCCATCGGCTTGATTGTTTTAGGTGTAATTGGGTTGAGATTAAGTAGCAACGGACACTAAATCCAAGCGAATCAGTAAACAATTGACTGAATCAAACCTGTACGGTTGTGTTGCAAGAATTTTTTAGAAGGGGGCATCTTCGTCAGTCTGGGGAAAAGCGTCGTGCAGTTTAGATGGAAGGGGCGATCGCCAAATCATTGAGCAGCGTTGGGGCATTGGCACCGTTGATGGCAGCAAACAATGGTTGGGCAAGGTTGCCCAAATGGTCAATTTTTCGCGGAAATGGTTTCGCAAGTGGGACAAAGCCTTCGCCCAGCTTCGCCAGCGGGTTAAGCAAGCTAGCTCATTGTCGTGCCCAACTTTTGCTATGATGGATGACGAGTTAGGCACTACAGAAGCATGTCCTTCATTCGCCGCAAACGAGTTCACACGTGCACTTCGGAGGGGCGAAAAGACTATTTCTACTACTATCGAGTGAAAAACTACTGGACTGACGATTGCCCCAAGCCTAAGCAGCGAGTGTTGGATTATCTGGGCATGACTGATAAGGCGATCGCCAAATTGGAGGCATCAGAAGCCTATCAGGAGGAGAAAACAAAACTACTGGCACGACTGCGAAGCCTGATCGGTGAAGAGTTAGGCACTACCCCACAAGTTTGAACGCAACTAGAGCAACAACAATGAATGATGCAGAAAATAATGATCCTCTAAAGTGGAGAGATCAAATCATTGAAAACTATTACAAGCATCCTGCCTCTTCAAATAATGCACATCCGTTCTATTTGCTGGCTAGCGAATTAAATACTGAACAGAGAGAGTTACTTAAAACGCTGATCGAGCAATTAGTCGAATTTACGCTACTTGACTTGAGGCAACAAACAGAGATGCAGCTTCTTAGAAATGAAGTTGAGCAACCCAATCCTCCTATCAGCGCTCCATCTTGGGTAAACCTTGATCAGCCCCGCCCATCCGATCGCCCCGATCGCCTCTCTCCCAGCTAGGAGCTGGTTAAAGAATGACTGGAATGTTTACAGGCGATCGCGGTTGCGGGAAGGAAATGAAGCGACTGGAGCGAGAGATCGAGACATTACAGCAAAAGCCTGAGAAAATCGAGCGGTTGAGTGCTTAGGCATGCGCGCGAAAAGCCCCAGCATTGCTGCTGGGGCTTTATCATTACGGGCTTAGTTTTAGTAATGGATGCTGTTGGCGAATGTGCTACAGGGACTACAGGAGCCATAGAAATTAACATATCCTGAATCTTATTTCTATCGAGATCAGGAGCATCTAGCCAAAGTTTTCAGCTAACTATCTCTCGCTTCAGCACTGTTTCAATGACCCCTTCAAGGGATAAAGATATTAACTTTGACCATCTGCCGAAATCCCGTATCGATAAGCACGTCCATTTTTATAAGCCGTAAAGTTTGTTGAGCCATGAAACCGGACCGTGAATTGATCGGTAGCTGAACTGCCGCTCATTCTAATGGTCACGCTAATCGTGTCTTCAGATTCGACCTGCCAGGAGCCCTGCCACAGGTCACCAGCGCGAACTGTTCCATTTTGGGAAAACACCCACGGAACTTCATGGAAGTCGGAATTACGCCCATTCTCCGCAGTCTCAACTAGCCACGACGTGTTGCCAACCTGCAGAAAGGTATGGGTTCCACAGACAACACTACTATCTATTGTCATGCCGCAAGTCGTGAATTCTTGAGCAACTGCTGTCATAGGAAGCCCCAAAAGCGTAGTACCCAGCACGCAACCGGTTATCCATTTGTTGAGTTTGGGTACGGGAAAGGAAGTGAATGGTTTCATCGAGAAAATCCTCTGTTTTGAACGACTTAGATGAAGATGAGCAGGCTAAAGCCTCCAGAGACAACTCACTTGCTGAGGCTAGGTGAGATGCATGGGGAGTAGAAATGTTGACTTGTTGAAAGTCTTTGGCAGCGTTGTAGTGAGAGTGTTTTGCTTTGGTTTTCTCAGCTGTTTCTCATCACTCTTTTACTGTAGGCGGTGGTCTTGTTAGTGACGATGGCTAGAAGTTAGGGAAACTTGAGCAACGAGGATCCGTCAGTTAAAATCTTCTATTTAATCAGTTACTCAGATGGTGGAGATGGAATTTTAGGACGTAACATCAATCGTCCTGAGGACTTGAGAGGTAAAACGATTGCGAGAGAAGATTTACTATTCGTAAATGTGTTGCTGCGAGCTTATCTACAGCAGGGTGGACTAACCGAGAAGGATGTCGTGTTGAGAAATATGACCGCTGCAGATGCAGCAACGGCGTTTGCTTCAAAGCAGGTTGATGCAGCCGTCTCCTATAGACCTTGGCTAGCCAACGCTGCTGAGGTCGGTGGAGGAGGAATTATATTCAGCAGCAAGGATACCAATTTGATTGCTGATGTTCTCATTACCCGCCAGGCAGTGATTGAGCAACGAGCAGCAGACCTCCAAGCTTACTTGCAAGCGATTGATCAAGGTGTTGAGCGAGTTAAGTCAGGAGATGAGGAAGCTCTCAACTCTGTTGCAGATGCACTAGGAATCATTCCAGAGGAGACCAAACAGCAACTTGATTGGGTCAGGTTCCTCAACATTGAAGAGAATAAGAGGGTCGCGTTTGAGCCAAACAATCCTGATAGCTTGGTCACGAATCTACAATTCACGGCTCAGGCTGCTTATGACCTCGACATTACTCCTCAACGGCTTGAGGCTAGTTCTTTGTACGATGACTCCGTCGTAAAGTCACTGTAACTTCTCGTGAAAAACTAACTTCACCGCAAACAACCGTCCTTGCTGAAACTAGCGATTGTTGGAGGGGTATTGGAGCGATCGCCCCTATTTGCTTCCAGGACGATAGAGGCAAGGAAAACAGTTACTCACTTTATAGACTATGCTCAGGTCAAATGAGTTAGATTAAGTGGATTAGATCTATTACCACTCGCAACACTCAAAGCCTATTAACAGACCTATGAGATTACGCACTTTTCTCAATTTGGCGATCGCAGTAGGAACTTTTCACCTCATAAACATCCAACTTGTCGCCGCTCAAACTATTCGTGTCCCTCTACCCTCGACGGAACCCCCCGCTCAAACAAGCCCATCTACTCCTCCTAGGCAAATTAATCCTGCCCAGCCTCAACCTGAGCTAGCTCCAAACTCCCAGCTAACGCCACCTTTAGAAGGAGAGATTGCTCAATGTGCTAGTAATGAGTTTGCCTCCGTTTTCTCTGATGTGCCGCCTGAGCATTGGGCATTTGAAGCCGTTAACCGATTGGCCATTGGCGAATTCAGGTGTTTTCCTATCAGATGAGTAAACGGGATGTGAGGGAAGAGGCGATCGCAGACCAGTAAGCTCGGCTGTTTGGGCGACTTCTAAACCCATGCTGTTGAGCGACAATCGCCTGATAGAACGGTTCTAGCAAATTGTTCTCATTCGTAATTTGAATAGACTTACCTGCCCCCGTTTACAGTCAATCCGTACCTTGCTGCCAATTCACTTTAGAAGAGGATTGGCAGATGAAGACGATAAGCAGGGACAGAATTGCCGCAAAGAAACACCAAACCGAAACAAAGACTTGATGCAGCAGCCAGTGGGACGCGATTGCCGACAGCGCGATCGCTGCTCCAAACCCCTTGAGAGCGCGATTGGACGCAAGTGCAAAGGGAATGAGGATAATGAGCGCATAGATAAGGCGCTCGACTTCCTGAGAGAGCCAGGGATCAAAAATTAAGCGTGTATTGTACTCAATAGAATGATGGACAACCTGAACCGATAGCCAATCGGGTTGAAAAACCAGCGGAAGGTAAAGCAGCGCTCCATACATAAAGCCAAGGACACCTAAACTCCAACTCACTTGCCGCACGATGGCGTTGGCTTCAGAGAACGCCACCGACCCAGGTGCCCAGAAGAGCCAGAACCAGTAGGCAAACCCTAAGAAGCCGAAAGCTCCCAGATTTACTTCAGCGGAAGAATTCGCTTCCACGCCCAGCCAGACCAATCCTTCACAGGCTTGCTGAACCCCAAAAGCGATCGGAATAGACGCAAGTGGAAGATAACTGGAGTTTTGCCCATAAGCCAACCGCAACGCATAAAGACCTGCCGGGAGGAGCAGGCCACTGACAGCAAAGCTAACAGAGGCAGAGAAACACATTACTCATGCTCAGAAGTGTGTCACCTGGCAGGACGGCAATGCCAAGGATTTCTCGCCATCTCCATCTGATGGGACTGGACCTCCCCATACTAGACCACAGCCCCCTCTCACGCCGACTTGCTGGGTTATCTGTCCCACTTCGGTCATTGACTACAGTAACGTCTAGCGTCGGGTCACTTTTAGGAATCCCCCCAGAGAGGCGATCGCCAGCAACCCGAGCCAACTTGAAGGTTCAGGAACCGATTGAGAATCATCATTGGAATTGAATCGAATAATTTCTCCCTGACCTGCAGCAATTCCTCGATTCGCTATAAAAATATCCCCGTCATCTCCAAATGTGAATGAAGTCGGGGCAAGTAACCCTTCTTGTAAAAGGGTTGTACGTGTTCCATCTGGGTTGAGGCGAATTAATGCACCTGTAAGATCACCAGACAATATGCTGTTAGTGGCATATTCCAAAACATACAAATTGCCATTGGAATCAAAATCCAAATCAATGATGTTGGTAAAGCCTTCGGCAAAAATCTCAGGAATACCATTGGCAACGCGATAGACCCGTGCACCATCTACTGGAAATGGGAATCCGGTCAATTCACCGACATAGAGTGTGCTATCAGAACTGCTAGCCACTGCATTGGGTACAGACTGCATAGGAATATCAGAACCCCCAAATGGGTTAGTCACCAGACGACTATCAAAAACCGACGCTAGATCAACGTCCCCGTTATCAAGATCCACCTTTAGCAAAGCATTAGCACCCGCATCAGCAACGTAAGCGGCGTTGTTTTGAATGACAAAGCTGTAAGGGTTGGAATCTATTCCGCCTCCATCAGGATTTTCAGCTTGCTCAAATGCTGAAACGTTAGCGATCGCAGTCCAATCAGAGCCACCATTGAGGGTATTGATTTTCAGCAATTGTCCAAACTCTGGCACTCCCAAAGCACTCCGAACAGCCGGATCACTCCCAAGCCCGATTAGAACATAAGGCTGCCCAGTTGCATCAAAAGCAACATCATGGGCACCTGTTGCCTCACTACCATCAGGTGCTGCTAATGATGGCAATCCAGTTACAACTCTGGTCACCGTGCCATCTTCAATGCGGGTAAGTGCACCTGTAGCACCATAACAAACTGATGCAGTTGGATTTGTTGGAGAAGGAATGCACGGTCCTGTACCACCCCGACCTGCTTCAGTTACATAAAGAGAACCATTCGCTCCGATGGTTAATCCTCTAGGGTTATCTAAATTACTCGCAATTACTTCAAAGGTCGCAGCATGGGCTGTGTTTCCGAGACTAAGAGCGCCAATAGTTGCTCCTATTGCTGCAAAGGTTAGATGCTTCAACATAAATATCTCCAAAATGCGACTTTACAGTATGTTTTTGAACCCGCTTGCATTTGCTTCACTAAGCAAAATCACTGAGGAATGAGAGCGATCGCCCCTTCAGAACGAGGAATGAATTGTTGAAGAGCGTCTGTATACTCATATCAATAATTCTTTTTATCCACACAAATTTCATTAAAAGAACACCTACTTAAAGTTTTGATGAAGTATTACTTGGCTATGTAGTATTAAACCGGCACTCATTGTTCTTGCATTTTTCAGAATGCCTTCAAAGCTAAGTTGTTTTCAGAGAGGTGACCAAGTTTGCTACGTTGGCAATGACTTGTAAAAGTCTTGGAATTGAGAAGGCAATACGATCCAACGCCGTTCTTGCGGTTTATTCACCATTCATATAGGATTCACGGAATTGCATAAGAAGGCGTTTTAGCTCAGGCGATCGCACCTTTTTAACTGCCTGAGAAGGGCTCATCCATTGACGCTGTCGGCGCTTAGCTTCAGGGTAAGTTTCTAGCTCTTCCTCCACTCGCATTGAAAACACCTCGATCTGATAGGAATATCCCAGTTTTTGATTAGAGTAGCGACCAATTGCAGGAGTTATAACAGTTCCGGTAACTCCTGCTTCTTCTAGCGCTTCTTTTGCCGCAGAGGACGATGATGTCATCCAAAGCGGAATCCAACCTTTAGGAATCACCCAATGTTTACCGCTGGAAGTAGTAATAAGTAATACTTCTATCTTCCCCCGATTAATTCGATAGGGAATTACCCCCGATTGCCAAACTGCAGGCATATTTTTCGCGTATGTATTGCGTCAGTAGTAGAGGCGGTGTTTGGTGACAATAACCTTGGCTGGGTCGAAAAGCAACAACTTGACCCAGAGCGCGAGTGGCGGACGCGCCCCGACCCACTTGCCCAGGTCTGGGACAGTGAGCTAGCTAAAGCCGACGAATGATTCATAGCAGGTGGATGAAACGTACGGCAAAGTCAAGGGCGTATGGAAGTATCTATATCGAGACCGTCAATCCTCAGGCAACTCGTAAACGCTCAATATCCTTCTTCGGTGGCGCACCAAACATGCGGGAATATTCGCGATTGAACTGAGAAGGGCTCTCATAACCCACCTGATACGCTGCATGGGTGGCATCTGCATCTTCAGCTATCATCAAACGACGGGCTTCCAGTAACCTCAACTGTTTTTGATATTGCAACGGACTCATTGAGGTCACTGCCTTGAAGTGACGATGGAATGATGCGGAAGACATCCTTGCTTGCTTTGCCAGATCATCCATGCTCAATGCCTTTGTAAATTCAGCTTTGATCTGTCTAATCACTTCTGCAATGCGCTGCATATGGCTGCCGGAGGTCGCAATCTGCCAAACCGCTTCGCTCTGATCGCCCATTAAAAGACGGTAATAAATCTCACGAATCATCATTGGTGCCAAGAATGGAATATCTTCGGGCGTATCCAGAAGCCGTGTGAGTCGGGTGGCACACTCAATCAACGGAGCATTTGCATCGCTTACGAACAAGCCTCTCACTGAACTCTCTTTCTGATCTGAGCTTCGGTGGAGTTGATCGATAATATCCCAAAGCTGAGTCGCGTCCAAGCTTAGCTTAAAGCATAGATATGGCTGATTCGGTGTCGCTTCAACAATGTTTCCACTGAGCGGCAGATCGACCGTGACCACAATATATTGAGCCGCACCATAGTGATAGGTTTCCTTGCCCAGTAAGGTTTCCTTTTTACCTTGAAGAATGATGCAAAGCGTCGGTTCATACACAGCGCGGAGTACTGTAGGAGCCACAGATTCCCGCATCAATTCTAACTGGGCGATCGCCGTTGCATGGATACCGTTTCCCCTGTCGTGAGTGTGGCGGTTCACTAATTCCGCCAGTTCTTGACAAGCATCAATCGTCGTCTTGCGCTTTAGGAATTCATCTGCCATATCAGGTTCTTGTAAACGCTTAGTGAGGGATTGTGAGACATTCCTCTGATCGTTTTGCTGTGCCTATTATAGAGGATTCTTTTGAGCATCATCTTTCTGCTTGAGAAAATTAGGCAAGAATCTGCAAAGTTTATGTATTCAGAACCCTTTGTCCGAAGCCTATGATGAATTCATGCCAGAAAGGTAATGAAAGGATAAGGCAATGAAGGAGAGCATGTCTACAACACAGGTGACACTCTTAATCCAAACGTGAGTGCGATGAGTCGAACTCCGTGATTGCTGCGGCTCTGTTCCAGCATTTCTATTGTTACTGAACGATTGATCACCATTGATAGCGGAGTTGACTGCGCCATCAAAACAGATGGTGAATGGCGGAGTGTGTTGGAGTGAATCAATTACTTACTGTTCATGACACAGCGCATGGATGAACAGAAGTATTCCTATGTCTCTAAACAATGAAAGGAAGTAACTAGTGACACAACAACATCAAGATACGGCTCAATACGAGCAGCATGAACAAACTCATGTTCAAATCACATCTCCACAAGAGAAGCAGCATGACTACAAAGAAGCGATCGAGATACTCGCCTCAACGATCCGAGGTGAACTGATCCTTCCGGGTAACCCTGCTTATGAAGCAGAACGAAAAGTCTGGAATGGTACTTATGATTGTTATCCTGCTGCGATCGTGCGCTGTGCCGATGCGGAAGATGTCAGAACTGCTGTCAACTTTGCCCGTGAGCAGGCAATGACGCTCTCCGTGAGGAGCGGTGGACATAGTGCAGCCGGACATGGCACCAATAATGGTGGACTGGTGATTGACCTCTCCAACCTGAAGACGATGACGATCGACCCCATACGTCACACAGCCCGGCTGGAACCCGGTCTCACTTGGGGTGAGGTCGCTGAAAAGCTCCAGCCTTATGGATTGGCGTTGACAGCAGGCGACGTTGCCTCTGTGGGGGTGGGCGGATTGCTGCTGGGTGGTGGCATTGGTTGGATGGTTCGCGCCTATGGTTTAACCATCGATCGCCTGCAAGCAGTAGAACTAGTCACGGCGGATGGACAACTGTTGCGTGCCAGTGCTGACGAACATCCCGAACTGTTCTGGGGATTGCGCGGTGGTGGTGGCAACTTTGGGATTGCAACAGCCTTCGAGGTAAACCTGCATCGAGGTGGAACTGTTCTGGGTGGTGCCGTCTTTTATGAGGCAACCGAGGCAGAGCGAATCTTGCGGGAGTATACCCGTCTAGCAGCGGCAGCACCAGATGAACTTTCCACTGAAGTTCTGCTCATGCCGGCACCTCCTGCCCCCTTCATTCCCCCTGACAAACAGGGAACCCCGGTTGTCGCGATTATGGTCTGCTACACCGGTGATATCAGCGAAGGTGAGCAGGTTGTAGCTCCCCTCCGTCAGCTTGCTACCCCGATCGCCGATCTGATTGCGCCCATGCCCTATTCGGCCATGTTTGCGTTCACAGCGGCTGGTGAAATTCCTGGCTTTCAGCATCATTCGCGATCGCAATTCTTCGAGACGTTCTCAGACGAAATGATTCACTCATTAGTTGAGTCTGTTCAATCTGTTATATCTCCTGAAACGCTGGTCACCCTGCGTGTCCTGGGTGGCGCTATGAGTCGGGTCGCACCTGATGCAACAGCCTTTGCTCATCGCGATAAACAGGGCATGGTGTTAATCACTCATTTTGCACCACTATCGGCTGATGCTGCCAGTCTCGATGCCTGCACCCAGCGAGTCTTTCGGGCACTCTTACCTTACGCTAACGGGGCTTATGTGGGCTTTCTGGCAGACGAGGGAGAGCGGATTCGTGAAGTTTACCCGCCCGCTACCTATGCAAGACTCGTTGCACTCAAGAACCAGTATGACCCGACCAATCTGTTTCATCGGAATCAGAACATCCAACCCACCGTTGTCCCAATGGCACTGGCTGAGCCAGTGAGTTTATAGCGTACCTCCACCCCTAAAACAATGAGTACTCAATTCAACCAAAGCAAAGTTGCAATTGTCGGACAGAGTGAGAACCTCGATTGGTTCAATACAATGCCTGGCGAGCAGATGGCTATCCGCGTTCATAGCAAAGATGTCAACGGAGCTTTCACAATTATTGAAGTGAATGTTCCAGCGTTCTCAGGTCCGCCACTTCACTATCACCAAGATCGGGAAGAGATCTTTGAAGTCCTTGAAGGCAGCTTTCGCTTTCACGTTGAGGGCGAAGAGTTTGAGGTCGGTCCCGGAACCTCGGTTGTGGTGCCCCGTAACACCGTGCATACATGGGTGAATCTTGGACCCGAAAGGGCTCGGATGCTCGGCACCTTCGTGCCCGGTGGCATCGACGAGTTCTTCCCTCAAATTGGTCAAACTCCACCCGAAGGTTGGATGGATCTTGCACGCCAGCACGACACTTGGATCGTTGGAGCGCCCCTGTCTGTTTAAGCTCCATCGCCCAACGCTGCCGCTGAACCTACACTGAATTACCGCAAAGACGCTAACTGCAATCGGTCTGTGTAGTAACCCTAAATAGGTTGTGAAAGTTATATTCCTTAGGGACGTGAATTTCACAACCTATTTTGTTCACAACTTATCTGCATCAGCTATAGTACGGCTATCAGATCAACATCGTAAATGGAACAGTTTCTCTTGACGACTATTTGTTCTCGACAGCTATACAACGGCAAGAACATAAAGCCACTGTTCGTTTAACGATACTCCAGAGCAACCAGTCGCACTCCGAGAAGAATCAACACACTGCCTGTAACACGCTGCATTAATTGACTAAAGCGAGGTGTACCAGAGAGATTATCGCCAACGGTTCCAGCCAACAGTGCTACAAGTCCGTAGACGATCGCACACAGCAGAGTAAAGATTAAGCCTAGAACTAGCATTTGCAGTGGAACATGGTTTGCATGGGAAACTACAAATTGAGGCAAAAACGCAAGGAAAAACAGAATGCCTTTAGGATTAGTAACGCTCGTGATTAGTCCAGTCCAAAAGAGTTTGCCTTGTTTGCTTTGAGCCTTTTGCACTGGCTGTTTTTGCGGTTTGCTCAACCACATTTGGATACCTAAGTAGAGGAGATAGGCAGCACCCGACAAGCGAACAATGTTGAATAGAACTTCCGACGCTTGAAGAATCGCCGACAGACCCATCATGGCGAAACAGGTATGGACAAGGTATCCAGCACAAACACCGAGCATTGATACGAGTCCAATTGCTTTGCCCTGGGTCAGGCTCCGGGTGGCAACGTAGAGCATATCTGGACCCGGAGTAGCTATCAAGGCTAATGCAGTGGTGCAAAACAGCAAAAAGTTTATTTGTTCCATTTTGTTCACTTCCTCCGTCTAAAGTGTTGAATCATCTCCTCAGCCTACGGTTCGTGCAACCTAACCGTCTTGGACAAAACTGACTCACGATATTGCCCTGGAGTAACTCCAAAAACGCGCTTGAAGTGGCGATTCAAGTGACTTTGATCGTAAAAACCGTGGTCGGTCGCGATCTCACAAAGAGGTGTTGCCGTGCGGAGTGATTGTTTCGCCTGCCGGAGTTGGCAGTACTGCAATACCCACAGTGTAGGTTTCGTGAACGTGCTTGGTAAAGCTATGACGAAACAATCGGGCAGAGAAGAGCTCAATCCCAGGCACGCTCGAATCCCACAACCAAGCAACATCTGAGCAGCTCTTATCCGGTCGATTCATAGTTAAACAATTTTAGTAGGTCCTACTTTCAGCATCGCGCAACTTTTGGAGTTTTTCCTCTACCCAAATGCCTCAAAGCTGTCTCGGTGCTGGAATGCTCTAGTAGGCAACATACTTTGACCAGCAAAATGAGTGCAGATCCTGGCATCTACTCTGCTGACGGCGATCGCACCTCGTCAATCTGCAACCACTCAAACGGTGTATCAACTAAAGATTTGCCCAAAGACGCTAAACCGTGGGCGAGTAAATACTTTGACCCAATCGTGAGACATCCCTCTCCTCGTTGTGTTGTGCCTATTGTAGAGAATTCTTTTGAGCACCATCCTCCTGCTTGAGAAAATTAGGCAAGAACCTGCAAAATTTAGGTATTTAGAACCTTTTCTCTAAACCCTATGATAAATCCATACCAAAAAGGTAGTGAAAGAATAAGGCAATAAAGGAGATAGACCAATGACTCAGAAAACATGGTTCGTTACAGGGGCTTCTCGTGGAATTGGAGCCGAAATCGCGAAAGCCGTTTTAGCAGCAGGAGACCAATTAATTGCGACCGCTCGTAAAAAGACTGATCTGGATCAATTCGAGTCGAACCCAAATGTGTTGGCGCTCAGCCTGGATATTACCGATGAGACTCAGGTGCAAGCGGCAGTTGCAGCAGCACTGGAACGCTTTGGGCAGATTGATGTGTTAGTCAACAATGCAGGATTCGGTCTACTCGGCGGTATCGAAGAAACCAGTGCCCAAGAGGTTGAGCGGGTCTATCGCACAAATGTCTTTGGACTGTTGAATATGACCCGTGCCGTATTGCCCAGTATGCGTCAGCGCCGCTCTGGACACATTATCAACCTATCGTCGATCGGCGGCTATCGTGCCACACCAGGCTGGGGTGTCTACTCCTCAACGAAGTTTGCGGTCGAAGGTATTACCGAAGCCATGCATGATGAGTTAGCGCCTCTGGGTATCCATGCGACGGTTGTCGAGCCGGGATACTTTCGGACCAATTTTCTCGATGGTAGCTCGCTCCAGAAAACCGCGACAGAAATTCCAGATTACGCGGAGACGGTTGGTAAAGTTCGTAAACTTGCCTCTGAACTGAGCTATCAACAACCGGGAGACCCCACCAAGCTTGCCCAAGCGATGCTTCAGCTTGCAAATGCAGATACTCCACCATTACGGTTGCCGCTCGGTACAGACACCCTTCGAGCCATTGCCCAGAAGAACGCTTACGTCGAGCAAGAAACGGCACAATGGCGTGCTCTGGCTGAATCGACTGATTACAGATAGTGAGCGCAGCAGGGTGAAGGAAGGATAGCGAACGAATGCTTTCAAGTCCTCGGTGGCGACATTACATCCTACCGAGGACTTGAGGCACATAACGGCTGCGTTCAGCGGTTGCAGTAACATCGAACTAAGCACCAAAAGCTTGCTGTGTCGCAAAAAATTCTGAAAGCGCTATAAGTAGCGTTGAAGCACATATACTGCTGCTCTATGGGTAGCAGTTCTTTTTTTTTCGACACAGCCGTAGCACCGGGCTCTCACCAGGTTTCAGGTAGGGAAAGTAGAGTTAGCATTCGTCCTGCCGTCAGGAACTCAGCAGATTTCCGGCTCTGCTACAGACTTGCCCTTTCGTTTTGGGACGAGCGATCGGCTCCTGAAACCATCGCGAGAGTCACTCCGATTCGAGTCTCGCGTCCTCAGCGCATCAATTTTTTCTGCTTCTGTAGCGACAATCATAAACACTTGCCGCCCATCAACCGCGTTGTAAAGATTTTCAAGGACACAAACAAAGCCTTGAGCCTGCAGTTCTTCAGCCCTTGTATCTCTCGCTTGGCGGGCCTCATCGGCATCTTCCCAGTCCAGCTCTAAAAACGTTTCTTGAATCGGTTTCATCGGATCTATCTGGCGTAACTTTTTTAAGTGCCTTTGACGCACCAGTCACCATTATCCCCTAACGCAATCGTATCTGGTGCATTCTGATGTTGCCCCGTCTTAAACTTGTGAGCTAAGCAAGTTGCTAGCGTTCTAGACCTATGACTGCTGAAAGCGCAATGTCAGCAACAATGAGTACTTTGAAACTACTATCCACCGATCCTAGACCCCTACCAAACAGGTTAACAAAGGCAGTTAGTGAATTCTGGTGGAGCTTATACAGTTGTTTACTACCAGTTTATTATTTGGGATAGAATCAGCTCTCTCCCTGCTGCTGCTTGCAACTGCTCCGTTTTGCCTTTAGCTTTTTTCTAACCCATTTCAGTGAATCAGATGAACTCCCCTTCTCCAAACGATGAACAACAGTTGCAGCGCTCGATTGAGCAGAGCTTACAAGAAATTGCTCTGCAAATGGGACAACGAATTGATCAGCAAGCCGCCCAGCAGGTTTATCAGGCTACCGTTGATTTGTTGAGTCATATTGTTTATGCACCCATTACCCTAGCTCGTTTAGCTGGGACATTGCTAGTTTATCAACTGCAAGATGTGGAGTCTGAAGAGGTGGAATGGTTCAAGTCGCAGGTTAAGCAGTGTCCCAATGATGATGAGGTTGAGGAATTGATTGAATCGCTCCACCGGATAGATTCACTCTGATTAACTCCAATCTGATCAAGCTAATGCATAAGTTAATTGAGTGGTAGATTACTCACCCAATTCTTCCGGTTGTGTCGCAAAAATGGTTGTGTCGTAGGATCCCTGAGTGACGAACAATTTGCATCATTCGTGTTTCTCTAAGCAGCAATTTCAAGGACTACTTCGACAAACTTTGCTTGAGACACACGACTAAGGACTTGTTAACATTCCTTTACGGAAGTACGGAAAATGTTACGACTCGCGTGTAGTAAGGGAAGGATAGAACTACATCCGCTTCTGAGGATGCAGTGCGAGTACACTCACTAGCTTTATCAACAGTAGGAATCAATTTATGTCAGTGACCGGTCTGATCCAAGGACTCAATGCGTTTCACAGCGACTACTTCACCGAAAATCGAGAACTGTTTGAACGACTGTCGAACGGGCAGACCCCCGAAGTTCTATTCATTACTTGTTCCGATTCACGGATTGATCCCTGCTTGATCACACAGTCTCAGCCCGGTGAACTATTCGTGATGCGGAATGTGGGTAATATCATTCCGTCCTATGGAGCCGCTAGTGGTGCTGAAGCCGCCGGGGTAGAGTATGCGGTAGCTGGAGTCGGAGTGCGAGACATCATTGTTTGTGGTCATTCCCACTGTGGAGCCATGAAGGGGTTGCTGCAAATCGGCAATCTGAGTGAGCAGATGCCGCTGGTCTACGACTGGTTGAAGCGCCATGGAGAAGCGACCCGGCGGTTAGTGTTAGATAATTATGCGAACGTGGAGCCCGAGCGATTGCTCAAGATCGCGATCGAGCAGAATGTGTTGACGCAAATAGAGAATTTAGAAACGTATCCTGTTATTCGGTCCACCCTGCATAGCGGGCAGATGAATCTACATGCTTGGATGTACGAAATAGAGACCGGCAAGGTATTCGCTTATGATGCCGGATTACGACAGTTTACGCTGCTGAAGCAGCGCTCCTTCCCGGTGCCTGACCCATTGATCACAACTATTTCAGAGTAAACGGTGAACTCTCCTTCTAGCACGTATAGCTGTTTGGAATAGCGCGTGTGGCGATGGAGAGGAGTTTGAGAACCAGATGGAAAATAACCTTCGATCAGATCGTACTGTCCTCCAGTTGTGGTGTGATCGGCAAGAAATTATTCGAGTTAAATCGATCGTAATTGATTTCATAAATTTTCTGCATTGTCGATCCCTGAATGAACTGTTGTGGCGATCGCTCGAGTGAGCGAATGAATCGTATTGAGAACAGATTAAACATCGATCGCTGAGTACTCTGAAAGATCTGCTGATATTTTGCACTCACTTGCTCTAAATCTACGTGGGAGTCATTGTTGAAACTCTGAGCGCCTTTTGCCCAACACATTCACTTGCCTCTTTGGTATTGATGTGAGAGCAGTTCCAGAAACTGGTACATGACCTCATGAATTTCTGCAAAGTTCTTATTCTCAGAAAGCATTTCCTCGAAAGTCTGAATATACTTCCCTGGAATTAATTCGGAGGCACAGTTTTCAATGAGCTGCTGTACACCTGGTCGATCCATTTCTAGGTGAAATTGCAAGCCAAGCACCTTTTCGCCGTAGAGAAATGCTTGATTGAGGCAACCCTCACTGTAGGCTAGGCGGGTTGCTTTTTCTGGTAACTCAAACGTATCTCCGTGCCAATGAAAAACTGTTAGTTGAGCGGGTAGAAACTCAAGGGCACCGGATTGCTGAACTGCTTCGGTTATTTTGATCGGAAACCATCCGATTTCTTTATGTTGCCCCGCATACACTTTTGAACCCAGAGCATCCGCGATCAGTTGCGCTCCCAGACAAATGCCAAGCACTATCTTGTCTTCCTCGATCGCCTGTTTAATTAGTTGTTTCTCTGCGATTAGCCAGGGGTACTGTTCTTCTTCATAGATATTCATTGAGCCACCCAAAACGATCAGCCAATCAAAATCACTCACCGTTGGTAACGGGTCGTTGGCATAGAGTCTGGTGGATGATAACGAATGGTTTTGTTCGTCCATCCAGGTCGAAATACTGCCCAGTCCCTCGAAGGGAACATGCTGTAGATAATGAACTCTCATTTTTTCACCCTCGCGACAGTTTAAGTTTGATTAGACGATATGAGCTTCAGGTAGCACCATCAGTCTATGAATTCAGATGTGGGGAGGCTGCTCCAAGATAAAGCGCACGTAGAGAGTAACCGACTTATTCTACAGAGCGTTTGGAGAAAACTTTACGGTTGCTGATCAAACAGAATCATCCGTTTGCATTGGTGATATCGATGATATCGGTGAAGCTCAAGTTCAGGTGTCTCAACCCCGCCAGCTTTGCTGGAAATTATCGCGTCGCATACAATCCCTCCCTCCATGCTAACGCCCAACCCCTCTGTTATAAAATGACAATACCAGAGCGATACGACAGTTGTGCATGATTGTTATCTTTGCCGTTGTTTATGGAAAAACGATCTTAGGATCGGCTGCATGTCCTAGATGAAGATAAGCAGCCGATCGCAGCACAATTTCCGAATATAAAATCTTCTGAATCTCCAAACTGGGAACTCGTTTTGCAGTGAAGTTGTAAGCTGCGATTTCCCCTTTTAGGCTGAAGTCACTGTCCGTCAAGTAGTGGTCGTAGTCGTGCATTCCCTGAAAGATAAATCCGTAGATTGGATTGGGATATACAGAAGAATCGTAACTGTCAGCAGAAACCCAGAGATGGCTTTGTTCAATATCCGCAAACAGCTCTTTCACGTTGGCGTAACGCATGTAATCTGAAAATTGCAGATTTAGAGGCAATTGATGGAATTCATCCATAAGCCAATCACAGAGTTGGGCGATAGTTTCATCAGAAATCTCAGCTGGCTTGCCTTCTAGGTAGAGTTTGGCAAGTATTTCTACCTGAGATGCAGTTGTCTGTGTTTTTGTGAGAACCATACCACTACCTCTATCGTTTTGAACTACCTTGACTGCGACCATTGCTTGCAGCCATTTCTTTGAACTAGCTCATAGACTAGGCTGCAAGCAAGAATCAGTTCAAATCACTTAGAACTGTTCGATCATTTTGTTGGGGAGTTAGAATTTCGATTGGATACTCTGCACCGCTCAACATGAGTTCAGTGATGACTGCGTACGCCTCGCTCCATGCCTGCTCGGTATTCGGTGTCCAAGCACTATCTAAGCAAATCGCAAATGCCTTTAAAAGTGTACTGCCCACCATGGGATAATGTTCAGGCTGGACACCATACTGAATATGGCGAGTTCCTAAAGCCTTAAGTGATTTAGTCAATACATCGGGGCAGTGAAGATTTTCTACAACAAAGACGAGTGATTTGAATAGCTGCTTTGCTTGCTTTTTCATGGAGGTGTTAACAAACAATGGCTTGACCTGTGGATAGTCTGCAAACAAAGTTAAGTAAAAGTAATTCATGAAGTTAGCTTCCTGTGCTTTAATCCGTGAAAAACTAGACTCTAACAATTCAATATTCAAAGCCATGCAGCAGTTCCTCTTGTTTACTGTTCGTAGTTTGCCGAATTCTGATGAATCTATCTATGAGCTACCTCATAAAATGACTAAACGCAGGGAAAACATTAAACTGAAGGAGAAATCCAGCCTGCTTGATCGAGGAGTTCAACGATGCAGGTGACGATAGACCAACTCCAGCAAATTCCACTGCTTTCTAAACTCGATCTCGATCAGCTTGCTCACCTACAAGCTCGTGCGGCAGTTAAGCACTATTTGCAAGGAGAAATCATTCTACATGAAGGCGATCGCTTACCTGCTCAACTTTTCGCGGTTCTCAGTGGCAGAATTGAAATCAAGAAAACGGCTTCTACAGGTAAAGAAACAATTTTGCGAACATTACCCGCTGGAGAACTCTTTGCTGCACCTGCACTATTTGGCGATGGTGTAGCCCCGGCAACGGTAGTGGCTGAACAGGACTGCCAGATTCTCACGGTTGAACGCACTACTTTACTAGAAATAATTCAGAACACTCCAGAAGTAGCATTGCAAATTATTGCAGTCCTGACAGAGCGTCTCCAACATCTCCATCAAGTCGTACATGGGCTGGTTTCAGAGCGGGCGATCGTGCGGTTAGCACAATTTATTCAAGCGGCGGCGATTGCTGAAGGAACAGATGTAATAGATCAGGGATTACAGTTGCGATCGCGCTTGCCCTACTACCAGATTGCTCGCAGCATCGGGATTACCTATGAAGAATGTGTCCGACTGTTCAAGCAAATTCAGACAGTTGTTACTTACCGTCGGGGCGGGAAGATTTTAGTATTAGATCAGGCAAAACTAGATGCGATCGCGAACGGGCACACTGCGTGAACATCCAGGTCGATAAATCACAGCGCGTCAAATTTTGAGAACTGCTGTAAGTGGAACAAGCAGGGATAACGCTTCGATCAAACTCCTTTAGCTGGCAAAACTTTGGCTGCAAAAAAATCGTATTAGAGCCTTTCAAGGGCGACCGGATAAGCTGCATTTTTGTCCACATTGACGACACGTGGTTGAGTGACATGATTGGCTTTCAACACTTTACGGAAGAAGTGTGCTACTACTTTGCCATCTCACTTTGCACTCAGCATAAAGTCCAAAGTATAGCCCTATGAATCGACCGCGCGATACGATATTTCCACTCCCCTTTGATTTGAATGTACGTCTCATCCCTTTCAGGAATCATTCGTTGGCTGCAAACGGGGTCGAACTCGCTTGTCCAAATCGGAGGCATACTTCAATACCCATCGGTTGATCGTTGAGTGGTCTACGTTCACACCTCGCTCTTGCATCATCTCCTCTAAATTGCGGTGGCTCAAAGCGTAACGGCGGTATCAGCGAACGTTGAGCAAGATGATTTCAGGCAGAAAGTGTCGCCATTTGAAGGGAGAAGAAGTAGACATTACTGGGTCAGAGACACGAAGCAATGACCACAGCACCCGAATTGTATACGGAGGCAGTATCTTGCTTCCTGCTTGGAAAATAGATTGAAGTTCTGGTGACGGTTGTTGCTACTATTGCCCCAACATAATCTAGCCTGACCATCTACTGCACTAACTTTCTGAATGGTGCGCCAAACTTTAAAGCCAGTACTGCTGCAAGCGAACTGTCTTGCCTAGGCAGAGCAAGACTATCTGGAGAATTTGGCTGAATATCCTGAAAACGGCTGGTCACTCTATGGGCAAAACAACCATTACAACTTGTTCCGCATCGGGTGAAAAGATATGAAAGATTGGTACAAAGAAGACCTTGCTTATATTCACGATGCGGGTCACAGTGATTACGCGCTCAAATCTGCTCCAGGTATTCTCGATATCCTGACTCAAAACAATATTCGAGAAGGTTTAGGAGTTGACTTGGGCTGCGGTAGTGGGCGATCGGCGTTAGAACTTACGAAAGTTCATTATCAGGTGCTTGAAGTTGATATCTCTGAGTCGATGATTGCACTTACTCAAGCCAGAGTTCCAGATGCTCAGTTTCGAGTTGAATCGTTGTTTAAAGTCGATATTCCGTCTTGTAATGCGGTGATTTCAATTGGGGAATGTTTGAATTACTTGTTTGATAAAGATAATACTGACCCAGTACTAACTCAACTTTTCGATCGCATCTATCACGCCACAATTCCAGGGAGAGATTGGTAAGTTCTTGCACAAATTCTTTATGCTTGGGCGATCGCGCCTGCAAGTCGATACAGAGTAGTGGAAAACACTCGCAGTTGGAGAAACGCTAGAGGTCGAGTTTGAAACGGGAGCGGTAGAACTCAAGATTTTCAGTTGTTAAAGAGCAGGAAGTTACTCGACGGGGTGAAACATTCATTAATTATGCGATGGAGAAGTCCCTTAACTAACTCCACTGAAAAAATTTTGCTCTCAGTTCTATGCTCAATCAATGGAAGTGATTCGATGAACACAAAATCTCACCGTTCGTTAGGTCGGGCTTTATTTCTCTCTACTCTCGCGGCAACAAAGCCTGCTAACCAGTCCGGGAGCTTTACGGATATTCTGTTTAACCTAACGCCAGCCTATCTGCAAGCGACGATTCCTAAGCGCGGTTCACTGTTTGGTTGGTTAGGGGCGAGCAAAGGTTTTAATAGGGGTGATTGAAGGGTCGCTGTCACCAGATGCAATTAGAGCAAATCCGGGACCTGAAACAACGCAATTACGTTAAACAATGAAGAAGGGTTTCAGCCTAATGGCATTCTATGACAGCTACGCTTCAAACACCCCAGTTTAATCGGAGCCACTTCAATGTTTCCTAAATGTTCAACCCCTGAATGTTCAAATTGGGGTGGTGTCGTTGGCTTTAGTGTAGGTGGTGCCTGTGCGGATGTAGCAGATGCCTATGCGATGCTTAACACAATCGTTGATACAAAGGATAACAAACCAACCGCGATCGCCTTCCAGCTTAACCCTCAGCATTCTCCGGCAAGAACTATACAGAAGTACGATTACCACTCATATTCCAACTCGCCCCGATTGATTTTACCTACAAGTTTCGAGTACAGTTGCAATGCTTCTGGAACTATCTTTTTGTGTGCAAAAGCAATGGTTTTGATATGTTCCAATTCATCATGAGAGAGCCAATCATCTGAAATCGCCGCTTCAATCGTCCTCCTCAGCTCTTCTAATTGTTTAATTTCTTCGGGTGAAAGTTCCTCAGTAGAGAGATGTTCGACTTTCATGATGATTGCCTCCTCTAAATTAATTACCGTTATATGGACAGTTCAAGAGAACTCCGAGAGTGACAACTGATGTCTACTTAGGGTGATTGAAGGGTCACTGTCAACCGATGCAATTAGAGCAAATCCGGAACCGTGTTTTGCTTTGTTTCTCTCAGCTGTTTCTCATCACTCTTTTACTGTAGGCGGTGGTCTTGCCGGTGGCGATGGCTAGAAGTTAGGGAAAGTTATGGACTCGGTTAAGGGGACTGAGTCGCAACTGACATTGTTGGTGAACCGTGGTCCAACATCCTAAAAACGCCTTTGTGCGCTTGCTCAACCGCTCAATTCTCTCAACCTTCTGCCGTAGTACCTCAATCTCTCGCTCCAGGCACTTCAATTCCTTGCCACGAGCGATCGCCCATGATCATCGCAGCATTTGTCGCCTTACTTGACAGTTCCCCTTTGGGGCGATCGCCTCCCCCATCCGACAGCCAGTGTAAGCAGCGATGGCGATCGCCGTTCTGTAGTGTTCGCGAGCATAGGTTAAAACTTGCTCCACTTCGGCAGGAGTTAAAACTTTGGCTTGACCTTTCCCTTCAACTTTGCCTGTCATCTAGTTTGTTCACTCTAAAATCAGTTGCTTCTAATAATATTGTCGTTTGTTAGGGTTGGTCGCAATGGGGCAGAGTCAGTCTGGGTGATTACAAAGACGCATTAGCGCTTACATCAGCGAATTTACCTTTGTGGGCGTTAAATGTCTGTGCGATCGCACGTGTTGGATTTTTAGGTTTGTGAGTGAAGAGGATCGAGTTTTTGTACAGTGCCCAACTAGATGACATTAGGACAGATTCGTATTATCAAGCCAGCCTATTCACTGCACGCCTTCAATCACTGAGCTTGGTACTAGTTCATTTACTTCCTGCCCATACTTAAAGATAAGCCTCAACAGAAATAAGCTTCACATCCGTGTTGTCACCAACTTGCCATCACGACAAATAAAAAGTCACTGTACAAATTCTGAAAGATTTATGATTTCTTCCGAAGATGAAGTGCAAGGATTGAATTAACAACTATCCTCGTTATGTAACCCCCTATGAGCGATGTTTTTATTTCCTATTCCCGCAAAGACACCGACTTTGTGAAAGTCCTTCATGCAGCATTGGAAGCACGCAATCGCAGCACCTGGGTTGACTGGAGCAATATTCCCCTGACAGCAGACTGGTGGCAGGAGATTCAGACTGGCATCGAGTCTGCTGATACATTTGTGTTTATCATCAGCTCTGATTCAGTTGTTTCTACGGTTTGTAATCAAGAAATTGATCATGCCGTTTTGCATCACAAGCGGTTATTTCCAATTGTGCGGCGTGATGAGTTTGATTTGAGTCAGGTTCATCCAGCGTTGCAAAAACACAACTGGCTCTTCTTTCGAGAAACGGATGAATTTGATCGTGCATTTCATCAACTTTTGGAGGCGCTCGACACTGATCTTGAGCATGTGCGACAACACACCAAACTGTTGACTAAGGCGATTGAATGGGAAAAGAGTAGACGAGATGATAGTTTCTTGCTGCGAGGCAATGGATTGGCAGACATCGAACAATGGCTTGCCCAAAGCAAAGATAAACAACCTCGACCCACAGAACTGCAAAATCACTATGTGATTGCCAGTGAGCAGTGGCAACGGCAGGAGATCGAACGCCTGCAATCACTTTATGAGCAGGCTGAGCAACGCCGAATTGAAGCTGAAAGGAATGAAGTCAAGGCATTATGCAAATCTTCAGAGGCATTGTTCATCTCAAACCAAGAATTTGAAGCATTGCTGGAAGCATTGCGAGCAGTTCGACGCTTAAAGTTGGCAACGTGGACAGAAGCTAATTTGCAAAAGCAGGTCAGGTTAGCGCTGCAACAAGCAGTTTATGGGGTAAAAGAACGCAATCGCCTAGAAATAGGTGATGACCCTGTATTTGTCAAACAAGTTGGTTTCAGCCCAGACGGAACTCTCATTGCTGCCGCTGTTAATGCAGTCGTCAATGCACAAGTAAAAGGCGACATCATTTTGTGGAGCCCAAAAGGACAGCAAATCAGAACCTTGGCAAGACATGAAAGTTATATCATGAGTGTTTGCTTTAGCCCTGATGGTCAGGCGATCGCATCGGGTGATGCCAGTGGGGAAATTTATCTATGGAGTTTAGAGGGGCAGCGTCTTAGACACTATCACGACCCGACTGGTATTGGGGATATTCAATTCACTCCGGATGGTGCTCTGTTAATTGCTGGGAGCAACGATGGTGCAGTTAGGGGATGGACGATTGAGGGGGAGGAAATACTGACCTTGCCCACCGCAGGATATGTAACCAGCATTGATATTAGCCCGACGGAACTATCATTGCAGCAGGCGGCGGCAGCAATGCGAGAGGGGGAGGAAATGGCATTGTCAGGTTGTGGACAATTGCAGGACAGGAATTACAAACGCTCGACGGGCATATTGCACCAGTAATGGCAGTTTGCTTTGATGCCACTGGTACTGTCATTGCCTCCAGCGGCTGGGATCGTAAAATTAAACTCTGGAGCTTGAATGGTCAAGAACTTCAGAGCCTGGATGCCGATTGCATGGGAAATCAGGGTAGCTGTGAAGCCGTTTTAGATATTCGGTTTAGTCCTGATGGAACGTCAATCGCGGCGGCTACACAAGATGGATTGGTTAAACTTTGGAGTTCCGAAGGGCATGAGTTGGGCGTTCTCAAAGGACATACTAGTAAATTGTGCAGCATCAGCTTTAGTCCAACCAGCAATCTTATTGCCTCTGGCAGTGTTGATGGTACGGTTCGGCTTTGGAACTTATCTGATCAAACGTTGTTAACGTTAACAAGTAACAAATCGAATGGGCTTCTCAGTATTAGTGTTAGCCCTGATGGGCGATGGGTTGTGGCAGGTAGCTACGATGGCATCATTGCGATCTGGAATCGGCAAGGACAGTTGCTTAAATCGTTTCAAGGACATCAAAACTGCATTAATGACATCGGTTTTAGCCCTGATGGTCAAACATTTGCGACTGCCAGTAACAACGATACAGCGACAGTAAAGCTTTGGAATCTAGATGGAGACGAACTTCAGCAATTCATTGGGCCCTACCGGGAAGTTTCCAGCGTTAGTTTCAGTTCTGATGGTCAGTCGCTGCTCTCGGTAGGGTGGGAAGATGGCACAATTCGGTTGTGGAACTTGAAGGGACAGTTACTAAAAACCATTGATGGTGCCCGTTTGGACGCGTGCTTCAGTCCTGACGGTCAAACGATCGCGGCGGCTGATGCGATCACCAACGTAACGCTATGGAACTTAGATGGGGAAAATCTGAACACCTTGAGCGGACACAAAGACACGGTGAGGCGACTCTGCTTCAGTCCTGATGGTCGAATCATTGCGACAACAAGTGATGACAAAACTATCAAACTTTGGAGCATATCAGGTGAAGAACTGAAAACATTGACTGGACACCGAGAAAGAGTTCAGGGATTGAGTTTCAGCCCCTGTGGACGATTTCTTGCATCTGCCAGTGTAGACAAAACCATCAAGCTCTGGAATCTAGAGGGTCAAGAACTCAAAACCTTAAAAGGGCATGGAAATAGAGTTTCTGCGGTGTGTTTTAGCCCGGATGGTGAGGCGATCGTGTCTGCCAGTATGGACAATACAGTCAAACTTTGGAACGCTGAAATACTGGATTTTGATGAGTTGGTGATCCGGGGGAGTAATTGGGTGCAAGATTACTTGCAGACCAACCCTAATGTCGAAGAGAGCGATCGCCTGCTCTGTGACCAGATTATGAGCAAACCTAGAAGTGTTGAATGCTAAGTAAACGTGATGAATCCACGACAGAATTGAGGGCAAGTGTCCTAATTTTTTGCTAAAACCAGGGGTATGTCAATAGATTTGTGTCAAAGATCTAAATTCAGAGAGGAAAGCGATCTTCATAAGCGATCGCAAACTGATTTAGAGCAGGTCTCCAATCTCGAATCGGCATCGTCCACTTTTTGGAAATATTTTGGATTGCCAGGTAGACAACCTTAAGTGCAGACTCATCAGTGGGAAAGGCTCTGCGATTTTTCAATACTTTACGGAGAGTCATGTTCATCGACTCAATTGCGTTAGTCGTGTAAATCGCTTTGCGAATCTCAGCCGGAAAGGCAAAGAAGGGAATGATGCGTTGCCAATGGTTAAGCCAAGACTTGCTAATGGTGGGATACTGCTTGTCCCACTTCTCGGCAAACGCTACCAAGTGCTGCTCTGCCTCAGATTCGGTGCTGGCAGTGTAAATCAAGCGGAGGTCAGCAGCCACCGCCTTGCGGTCTTTGTAGGAGACGTAGCCCAAGGAATTTCGCACCATGTGAACAATGCAAAGTTGCACCTGAGTTTTAGGAAAGACCGCTTCAATCGCATCAGGGAAGCCTGTGAGTCCATCACAGCAGGCGATAAAGATGTCTTTGAGTCCTCTGTTCTGAAGCTCGGTTAGTACAGCCAGCCAAAATTTGGCAGACTCATTTTGGCTCATCCATATCCCCAACAGTTCTTTGGTGCCCGACAAGTTGACCCCCAATGCTAAGTGAATTGCTTTGTTAATCACCCGTCCGTCTTGCCTCACTTTGACTACAAGCGCATCAAAATAGACAATCGGATAAACCGGGTCAAGCGCTCGGTTTTGCCAAAGCTTACGCTCTGCTTCGACCGCATCCGTGACATTAGAGATTAGCCCTGCTGAGACTTCTACCCCATAGAGGTCTTGCAGTTGAGCCTGAATGTCGCGGGTACTCATGCCTCTGGCATAGAGGGACAAGATCTTGTCGTCAAAGCCGTCAAAGCGGCTCTGTCCCTTTTTGACAATAATGGGTTCAAACTCACTATTGCGGTCACGGGGAACGTTGATTTGTGCCGCTCCAAACTCTCCTTTAATCGTCTTTTTACTGTGACCATTGCGGCGGTTACGAGTCGGCTTGTCTCCGCTTGCAGTCTCCGCCTGTTGCGCTTCCAGATGGGTTTTCATTTCCGCATTCAAGCAGCGTTCCACCAAAGCAGCCGTTAGCTGTTTGAGTATCCCTCCGTCCCCCAGCAGGTCTTCAGGGTTCTCGTAGCCTTTGAGCAATTCATCCAGTAATTCAGGTCGAAAAGTCATAGTCCAAGTGTCTCAGGTTCAGTAGTTCATTAGATCTCATTTCTGACCTTTGACACAAACATTTATACAATCCCAAAACCAGGCTATTCAACGCTTCTACTCTCATCAAACAAGGCTTTAGAATTGCTCTGTTGTCGCAAAAAATTTGCGACACAACCTAGAATTTCGAGGTGTCTGTCCCTTAGTTTTGAGGCTTATGCGGACTGGTGGACGAGCCAGTGTTGCGTGTTACTGAGTGTGGCATCTGGTTGAATCATAGCGTGGTCAAATCGATTAAAGGGTAGTCCTTGAGCTAATCGCAGCGGTCAATCAGGAATGGCGATCGCCCCTCGTCCCAGCGATATGATATCGCTATGCCCTTCCTCTAATACTTCCGCTTGAGCAGGATGGTGCATTCCCCCATTGGCAATCACAGGAACCTGAGCCACTTTTGCAAGCTGCGTAATTGTCAGGTTGCCTCCTAGCGTTGCAGTCGATAACCAATCTCGACCTTCACTGGCAATGTGGATAAAATCGGCTCCGGCTGCTTTTACGGCAGCAAAGATGACTCGACCATCGTGTTCGCCACCAGTCCAACGATACTCAAAGTCGTTGACTTTGGTTTGCGTGGGGAAGCGGAAAAGGACCTCCGCCCCCGCCATATTCCTCCATCTTCTGACCTTTGGGTTGAACCTGAGAAGGGGCAATCGTGCGATCGCGATAATGATTGCCTTGGGAGAGTGCTCCAGAGTGCATGAGCTGAACCATTATCTTTCCTCCTGCGGCATGTACTGTATCCATGACGGCTTGCCATCCTCTCACTTGACCATCTGTAGCAATGCCAGGTTGGTTCAGATAGCTTTGACTGTATGTCATCCCCGTCATCACCCTATATAGTGTCATCGCCTGAGAGTCCCAAAACATAATCGTTTCCTTGCCCTCCAGCAACAATGTCATCTCTCCATCCTGCATTAATGTAATCATCCTTTCCTAGTGCATAAATTTCATCATTTCCACCATGGGCAAAGAGAAGGTCAGCATCCTCGCTACCGCTAAAGATGTCTCTAGCTTCTGAACCGTTGTAAATTATGTTAATTCTCTTAGTAAGTTTCCATTTTTTGAGTGGTCAATCTTCCGACAAAACGTAAAGCCAACGCGAAACACACTTGAAATTTGTCCAGTAGCACATCTCTCGTGACAAACAATGCGTTGCTAGGGAAACATTTGGTTTCGTGGTCAGTTTAATCAGACAATCGCCATTGGCAAACCAACTTATTGTCGATTACTTCCCAGTGAGCAGACAGCCTTGTTCTGCTGGGTTTATTTCTGCTGGGTTTATTTTCAGTAGGGGCAACAGATTGCGCCGCTGGAGTCTCTATTGCGATCGCATGAGTTGCTGCGGAATGAATCGGGGAAATCATGGTGCTTCTCCTTGTAAGGCTTGAATTACTAGGTGTGATCCACCGTCCAGTTCAAGGCAAGTTGTCCACTCAGACGGCGTTGATCTCCATCACGTAAGGGGTGATAGCGCACACCTTGAGCATCTCGAAACAGTTGTTCAATGCCCTTGGAACGGTAGAACGCAGTGCCACCTGTCGCCTCCATTGCCATCTCCACTACGTTTAAAACAGCGCGAGCGACTAGGGCGCGACCTGTCATGATCTGGTTAGTCGTTTCCAGTCCAGGTTGGTTGGAAGCAGCTACCGCGATCATGTGTTTGAGCGCTAGATGGGCTGCGGTCAGTTCGTTTTCTAAACCACCGACGAGATAGGCTAGATGGCTGTCTTGGGGACGCTTTTTAACATGCTCAAGGGTGCAATCGCGAGCTGCCTGGGCAACGCCGACATATACTGAGTAAACTAACGGAAAGGCAATCATTGAGATGGTGTGAAACAACGGATGCCACTTGCCTTGCGGACGCTTACCTGCAATGCCAGCATCGGCAACAAATACATTCGAGAGGGTAATGTCATGAGAACCTGTCCCCCGCATTCCTAGCGCTCTCCAGGTTGACTCGATCGCCACTCCTGGTGCAGACATGGGAACGGCAAAATGTAAGACTGTTGCTCCTGCGTCTGGGTCATCATAGATGGCGCTGGTCATCAGCAAATCGCCAACTGGTGAGCCACTGGCAAACACCTTGCGGGCATTAATTACAAAACCACCTTCTACCCGTTCAGCCTGTCCTGAGCCTTCTAGCCAATCCGAACCGCCACTGCTGAGAATGATGATGTTCCCGTTGGCAACTCGTTTCAGTAAACCTTCAACCGGAGCGTTCTGGTGTTCCCATCGCCAAGCAGCCGTTGTGACTTGATGAGTATGCATGGCAAATGCTAGTGCAGTTGAGCCGCAGTATTGACCCAGTCTATGCAGGACTTCACAAAGTTGAGCATGATTCAGTCCGGCACCACCGAACGCTTGAGGCACACCCAGCGATACAAATCCATGTGCCTTTAAGTCAGAATAATTCTCAAAGACAAAGCGATCGCTCGCATCAATCTGTTGCGATCGTTCGGCAAACTGTCTGCCTAACTGTTCAACCAATTCCAACCAGTGAGTTTGAAAGGATGAATCTTGAGTGGCTAGATTAATTGTATGTGCTGTCATTTTTATCTCCTTGATTTTCTCGACGCAGTAAAACCATCCCTGCAAATTACTCATACAATTAATGAGCAACCAGAGCGCGTTTGATCATTTGAATTTGAACGAAGGACGGTAATCGACCAGTGGGGAGTAGAGCCTCCACCAGTCCATTTATCAGCGGTTAGCCTACTACAAAGAAGTCTTTGTTTGTCATCGCTAAACCAGTCGATACTTTAGCAATCTGAACCTGAGCTGCTCCCCCGATGCCATCAGCGTCGAAGAATACCGCTCCAGTGCCTTTGTTGTAGATAAAGCGATCGCTACCATCTTGAGCGCTCGACCCAATTCGAAACTGATCAGCCGTGATAACTCCTGCTGCTAATCCAGCTCCAAAGCCAGTTCGCTCAATACAGAAGTTGTCATCCACAACGCTAAAATCCTTGATTGTGTCAATTCCCTGTCGTGGAGCAGCAAAGAGAAAGCCATCTTGCCCCAATCCACCCGTTATAATGTCATTTCCTCCGAGACCGGATAAATAATCATTTCCGCCACCACCGGAGATGGAGTTGTTGCCAGCGTTACCGTGGATACTATTATTTAAGCCGTTACCCGTCCCGTTAATGGCATCAGTGCCATCCAGGGCTAGAATCTCGATATTTGCTGACAAGGTAAAGCTGACGGTAGAGCGCACACCATCATTTCCTCCGGAAGCAGCTTCAAAAATGGTGGTGGTTGCATTCTCGACATAGTAAACGTCGTTGCCGCTTCCCCCAACCAAATGGTCGCTGCCTGACCCCCCAACCAGATGATCGTCTCCGTTGTCACCTCGGAGCACGTCATTGCCGTCACCGCCTCGGAGCACGTCATTACCCTCGCTACCTGAAAGGAGGTTGTCGGCGGCGTTACCATAGAGCTCATTATCCATACCGTTACCTGTGCCGTTGGCGGCATTGCCCTCCAAAACTAATTTTTCGACATTGCCTTGCAACGTATAGCTGATGCTAGCGCGGACAACATCAACCCCCTCGTTAAGCTCCTCAATCACTGCGTCTTCTACACGGTTGACATAGTAAAGGTCGTTGCCGGTACCACCAACCATAACCTCGATACCGTCACCCAACATCGTGTCGTCGCCATTGCCACCAAAGATACCCTGATTGTTACCAGAGCCAGCATGAAGCCAATCGTTACCATCACCACCACCGATTGTATCCATGCCATCGCCACCATAAATGATGTCATCTCCTCCTAGCCCGCCAATGGTGTCGTTTCCTCCTAGTCCGTAAATGGTATCGTTCTCCGCCTGATCATTGAGATCGCCGTAGAGAGTATTTGGATTATCATTTCCAAAAATAGGTTCAGTCATTTCGATTTCTTCTGAAGTAATTGTGGTTTGAGTTGCAAAACAATCGAATAGACATCAAGTGAAGCGATCGCTGGGATGAAAGACTTCATGCACCTTGCAAACGCAGAACACTTAATGAGATACAAACAACGCAAAAGTAGAAGTTATATTCACCAACAAATAAAGAAGTGATTGGATGCGTTGTTGCTTTCGATATTTAGACCTTAGTTCTTTGCTGATTCAAAGCCCTTCACCCGATTGCATGAGGGATATAAAGGGTATGAACTTCTATCTATGTATCTTTTGCCGATGAGCTACCTCAATATCGAACAATGAATGAATCGTCAATAGATAGAAGTTCATAGGTTCCCTGATGAAGAACTTTGTACGAAAATTACAGTAGGTAAAATGCCTCGCTATAATTTGTTCAGATCTCTGATAAAATCATTCGTCGCTTAGATTGGCAGCAGATGGATGCGGAGCAGGGGCTTGAGGTCGCGAACAGAGTTGTTTTGGCAAAAGCAAAACGACGACTTAGCCCTGTGGAAGCAGCGATTTTGAGCGGCTCCTGGCAAGGAGAAACCTACGAAGAGATTGCTAGCAAGGCAAGTTATGCCGCCAGTTACTTGAAACGATATGCGGGTCCCAAACTCTGGCAATTACTCTCTGATGCGCTAGGCGAAGAGGTTAGCAAGACCAACTTTCGGGCTTCGCTAGAGCATCGTTGGCGGCAAGATAATCAAGAGGTTCGAGAAGAGTCCAAAGAACCAGAGAACACACAAGCTAGGACACAAGAAGTTGGAAAACGGGGCAGTGAAGATCGAGTAACTTTTTCGATGGCTGCTCCTTGGGTTGATTGGGGTGAAGCGATCGATGTTTCTCTCTTTTATGGTCGCACCCCAGAACTGAACACCCTACAACAGTGGATTCTGCAAGACCGTTGTCGCCTAGTGAGCATTTTGGGCATGGGTGGCATTGGCAAAACTGCCTTATCGGTAAAGTTTGCTGACGAAATTCAAGATCAATTTACCTATGTAATCTGGCGATCGCTACGGAACGCACCGTCGATTGAGACATTACTGGGTGATTTGATTCCTTTTCTATCCAATCAACAGGAAACCAGGCTGGAATTGAGTCGATTACTCAACTGCTTGAAGCAATCTCGCTGCCTGATCATTCTCGACAATTTAGAAACAATCTTAGATTCCAAACAAGTAGGGCAATTCCGCAATGGGTTTGAAGCCTATGGGGAGTTATTGCGGTCTGTTGCAGAAGCGAGACATCAAAGTTGCGTTGTGTTGACCAGCCGTGAGAAACCCGCAGAAATTGCCATTTTAGAAGGCGATCAATCGGCAGTGCGATCGATGAAACTCGACGGTTCCCCAGAGGCAGCCAAATTCATTATTCAAGATAAGCAATTGATTGGCACAACCGAACAGAAACAGTTGTTGAGTGAACATTACAACAACAGTCCATTGGCGCTGAAAATTGTTGCAACGTCCATTCAAGAGTTATTCGATCGCAACATCAACGACTTCCTGCAAGAAAACACATTTGTTTTTAATGGAATTCGACGATTACTCGATCAGCAGTTTAGTCGCCTATCTGCTTTAGAGCAGAGCATCATGTACTGGTTAGCAATTAACCGAGAATGGACTGGAATTGCCGAATTACAAGCTGATATCGTCCCTGTTATTTCCAAGGATCAATTGCTGGAAAGTTTGGAATCTTTAAGATTTCGATGCTTAATTGAACAGCAGGGAACTCGCTTTACCCAGCAGCCCGTTGTCATGGAATACGTCACTGAAAAGATTTTGACAATCGCAGCCCACGAAATCGAAGCGCAAACATTGTGGGACTTAAAAACTCATGCGTTATTGAAAGCAGAAGCGGTAGATTATGTTCGCGAAAGTCAGAGACAGTTAATTCTAGAACCGTTGATTGTTCGGCTGATGGCACATTTTTCTAGCCATGATGCGATTACCCCTTTGGGAAACTGCAAAGCAATCGTTCACCATCTGCGGCAACTGCTCCACCAATGCCAGCAAGAGACTGCGTCATCCAATTGCTATGCAGCAGGCAATCTATTAAATCTCCTCAATCATTTGAAAGCAGATTTAACAGGAGTCGATCTATCAGGCTTGACGCTACGACAAGTGGATTTAGCTGACACACTGCTGCATCAGGTCAATTTATCGAATACCCACTTGAAGCACACTCGATTTGCCGAATCGATTGCTGATATTTTCGAGGTCTTAATCAGCTCCAATGGTGATTTGGTGGCAATGACAGCCTCTAATGGGGCAGTATTTCTCTACGATCTCAAAGCAGGGCAGTGGACCAATTCCTGGTCTGCCCATCAAGGCTGGGTAATTGCAGTTGTCTTTGCCACAGATTTCCAGACCCTATTCACGGGAGGTTTTGATCAACGGATCGCGCAATGGAATGTGGTAACTGGGCAATGTCTACAGGAATGGCAGACGGATAGTCCGATCTGGCGTTTAGTACTCAGTGCTAATGGACAATGGCTGGTCAGCGGTCATGAAACTGGTAAGGCTCAACTCTGGAACCTACACACGCAGCAACTGCTTAGAGTGCTAAACCATTCGGGAGTCGTGCGAGGTTTGGCATTTCATCCCCAAACCCATCATCTGGCAACAGGCAGTAGCGATCGCCAAATCAAATTATGGAATTGTGTAACTGGGGAATGTTTAGCAACCTTCGATGGACATGACGACGCAATTTGGGACCTGAGTTTCAGTTCCAACGGTGAGTATGTAGCCAGTGCAAGTTCGGATGGTTCTGCGAAACTTTGGGATAGCAAAACTGGAGAATGTCTGCACACGCTACACATAGACTTTGGGCAGCTAGAGCAAAGCAAGGTGAATCAAATCACTCAGGTGCGATTTAGCCCGGACGATCGCCTGTTAGCCTGTGCTTCTCATGACTCAACAGTGCGTCTGTGGGATGTGAAGAGTGGGAAATTGCTACGCACGCTGCAAGGGCATCGAGGTGTAGTTTGGGCACTAGCGTTTAATCAGCAGGGCCAAACCTTAATCAGTGGAGGCGAAGCGGCGCAGGTAAAAATTTGGCAGGTAGAATCCGGGCGCTGCATGAAAACCTTTCAGGGCAAGCCGTTGGCACTATACACCATCGCTATAAATCCGACCGGCACCTTGTTGATCGGCGGTGGCGATAATGTGCGGCTCTGGTCAGTGGCAACCGGAGAATGTTTGCAAACGTTTGCCGAACACGATATGCGAATCGTGACGAGTGCGTTTCATCCTAAGATGGAGCGCATTGCGGCTGGTGGATCGAATGGATTGTTCAAACTGTGGGATTTTCAGGGTCGTTGTTTACACACTTTCAAAGGACATGAAAACTGGGTCTTTTGCGTAACCTTTCATCCCACTCAACCGTTACTCGTGAGTTGTGCCTTTGATGCGACGATTCGCTTCTGGTCTTTAGATGGAACTCCAGTGCATACGTTCGCGGTGCCACGGGGAGGCAATATCTTTTCGATCGCGTTCCACCCGCAAGGTAAACTTTTTGCTACTGGCAGTGAAGATGGGGCGCTGCAACTGTGGGATGATGCCTCTAAAACCATAGTGCAAGAATTGTTGGGTCATACCGCACGCCTCTGGAGTATCGCGTTTCATCCGCAAGGAGAACTCTTAGCGAGTGGTGCCCATGACGGAACCGTAAAACTTTGGAAAGCGAGTTCTGGTGAATGCATCGCGACTTTCAGCGAGTTGTGTGGTGTGCCAATGTCGGTCACCTTCAGCCCCAATGGTCAGTTTCTGACGGCAGGTTGCGATCGCAAGATCTACATTTGGGATATCTCCACACGACAATGTCTGAAGCAACTGGAAGGACATAGCAATATTGTGTCCTCGATGACGTTTCATCCCAAGAAAAGCTCCACTTTGATCAGTGCAAGCTATGACGAAACCATTCGCTTCTGGGATATCGAAGCAGGTGAATGTCTGAAAATTTTGCGTCCCGATCGAATCTACGAAGGCATGAATATTCAAGGCGTGACAGGTTTAAGTGATGGACAAAAAGTAGTGTTGAAGCAGTTAGGAGCGGTTGAAGCGAACCGATAAAACATTTGGAAGCTTTAGCGTGAACTGTTGCTGTTTGCAACTCTAGAAATTTGAAGAAAGAACCAAAACGATCGCAATCCTGCGGGATGCGCCACTGGCAAATTGAGGAGTTCCTCAGGCAAACTGGAAAGTCAGACAATACGCAACGCACTCCCCATTCTTGCATCATCTCCTCCAAATCTCGGTCGCTCAAGCGACACAACCGGAAGTTCTGCTGAGCAGAATATTTCTTCCCTACGGTGGAGAACGTTAGCAATTGCCGTTTCATAAGGGTTAGATATAATGCTAGGTATGATGTACGACTTCTAACTACCCCAATTTCATACTCAGTAATCTTCTCAAGTTAGTAGCGGTGAGTTCAGGCTACTAGCGACTGATAGGAATGCAGCAATTTTTCGCTTCATACCTTTAACTTAGTCTGTCTATGTTAGTCCTTAGTAGCGTTTGAACCCACAGCAGCAAACGCATTTGAGGAGACATAATAATGCAACACGTTGAAGGAACGTTCAAAGGCTTTGGAGGGCTAGACCTTTATTATCAAAGTTGGCATCCAAGGGGAACGATTCAGGGAACTGTTGCCCTGGTTCATGGTTTGGGAGGGTACAGCGGCTTGTTTAATCCTGCTGTAGAAACTCTCACTTCCCAAAACTTTGAAGTGTATGCCTTTGACCTACGCGGTCATGGACGCTCACCTGGGCAGCGAGGATATATCAACTCCTGGTCCGAGTTTCGTGAGGACTTACGCCTATTCTTGCAGCAAATTCACGAGAAGCGATTAGGAGGACCCTGCTTTCTGTGGGGACATAGCTTGGGTGGCACGATCGTCCTCGACTATGTGCTGCGATCGCCAGAGCAACTTCAGGGACTCATCGTTACGGCACCTGCCCTTGGCAGAGTTGGCATTTCTCCAGTGAAGCTAGGGTTAGGTCTATTGCTTTCGGGAGTTTGGCCACGGTTTAGCCTAAAATTGGGTATCCCAAATGACTTTTGCGAACGAGATCCAGAGCTTTGCACAGTTTATCTCCAAGATACACTGCGCCATGAGTATGGCAGTGCTCGATTAGCAACAGAGTTTTTTGCAACTGTAGACTGGATTTATAAACACACGTCCAATCTGCAAATTCCTTTATTGCTTCTACATTGCAGTACAGACGCGGTAACGCTCCCCGAAGCTAGCCGTGACTTCTTCCAACGGGTGATGTTCTCTGATAAGGAATATCACGAGTATGCGGGCTGTTGTCATGACCTCTATAGTGATGTCGATTATCAAGTTCTGACAGACCTAGAACATTGGCTGGGGAAACATTTAGACCCAACAGTGGCTTATGGGTCGTCAGAACTGTATGCATCCTAAAGGATCTATCTTAGGTCTTAAGTAACGGCGTTACTGGTCTACGGTATGAATTGTAGTGACATTTTAGTAGGGGTGTTTCGCAAAACGCCCCTACTTTGGAATGGATAGCCGTGCATCATCCCAAGATAAAGAAATGCCGATTTTTATAGCGTACAGAGTAGGTAATAACAATCATCAACTATCTATGACGAAAGCTCTATCTTGACGAGTATTACTAAAGAGAGATTTCCTTAGCGATCGCTGCAAAACGTAATGTTTTACCCTCAACTTCCTCAAGAAATATATAAAAAATCAACTAATTCAATACTAACCGGCTACACTGAAACTACTAGAGCTAGAGGCGTTTAGGCATGATAGAGCCGAAGTCTCAAAGCATATGAAATTGTTTCTAATTGCTACCAAACTGAAAGGAGATACTGGGGACTGATTAAAGCTCGGTTGTCAGAAGTCAACATCTAAATTTCTGCGGGGTCTTGCATCTTACTTCTCTAAAGCATCGTTGAATTGCAAATGTTCAACGCTACATAATTGCTTCATTTCTTGATAACACCTCGGGAGAGGTTAGACGCATTGGATTGGCAACAATTCAATGCGTAGACTTCTCTTTCGCTCCATGATTTTTTGTTCAATGATTTGCTTTAGAGGGTTTAGAAATAGTTGTTTATAAGGAGAAGAGGATTCTGCTCTTCTAAAGAAGATGTTATGCACTGATGAGAAGACACATCAAACTTCCTTAGATTCTGGCAATGTATTTCTGGGGCGGACGTTACCTTCATTGTTGAATGAGGCTTGCGATCGCGCTCCAAATGCTCAAGCATTCAATCAATGGACTGATACAGGTTGGCAGCCACTCTCAAATCAGGACTTCAAAGCAACGGTCGAAGCCTTGGCATTGGGACTCGTCAATTTGGGTTTAGAGCAGGGCGATCGCGTTGCCCTGTTAATGCACAGCGATCTGAACTTTTGCATTGCAGACCTGGGGTGTCTTCTAGCAAATTTAACGAATGTACCGATTGATCCAACACAAACGCTCGAACACATCATCTTTGTCTTGCGACATAGTGCCGCTAGAGCACTCATCATCTCCAACCTAGAGCTATTAGCACAAATTGTGCCGCACCTCTGGGACACTCCTGACCTGCAATACATTATTGTTGCCAATGTTCCTTTGGACTGGCAGCAAGTGCGATCGCAGTGGGTGCAATTGGGAAAGCCCGTTCATCCAGATGAGTTCAACCCTGACGCGATTTCTGAGTCTGCTTGTCTTTGGATTCCGATGTTTTTACATCCTGCTCAGGTAGACCAACCTCGCTCTCCGTTTCCACAATGCATTCAACTCTTTTCGTTAGATGAGATTCAACGTGAGGGGCAAGCTCAATACTCAAGCGATCGCCTGCATCAACTTCACAGCACGCTGACTCCTAACACGCTTGCAACCATTATCTACATTCCCGACGATATGGGGCAAATGCAGGGCGTCATGCTAACCCATGAAAACCTTTCAGCCAATGCGTTAGCCTCATTTGCGAGCCTTCCGGGCTTAGGAAGGGGTAACACAGAGACGGTGCTGACATTTTTGCCCTTAAATCACGTTCTTGCCCGAACGCTGCTCTATGGAAACATCAACTATGGGCACAGCATCTATTTCTCCAACCCTACTCGGGTGATGAAACATCTCAAGGAGGTTCAACCTACGATTCTAGTGACGGTACCTCTTTTTCTAGAGAAGATTTACAGTAAGGTTCTTGAGGTAGGCGGACATCGGAACGGCGTTATAAAGAAACTGGAAATTAAGGACCCAAGAAACGATGTAGAAACGATTCTGGCGTATTTCTCTGAATCAACTCGTTTCCCTTTCTCAAGGTCTTTGAGCCGATTACAGCATATTTGGTTGTCTTGGTCGCAGGCGTTGCAAGTTACAACAGCTCAGCTCATCCTTAATTGGGCATTAAACGTTGCCAGGCGATATGAACTGGGACGGACACCCAAAGGATTGTATGCATTGCTGTTGCAGCTAGCTGACTGGTTTGTGCTTTCAAAGTGTCGATCGCTGTTTGGTGGTCGCCTTCACTATTTGATTAGTGGAGGGGCTGTATTAAAAGCTGAGTTAGCCAATTTGTACGCAGCAGCAGGTCTACCAGTGATGCAGGGCTATGGGTTAACTCAGGCAAGTGCTGTTGTGTGTGTCAATCGCATGTCTCTTAACCGAGCAGGGACGGTCGGTAAGCCGATCGCAGGAGTCGAGGTTGCGATCGCCTCCGATGGAGAAGTGTTGACCCGCAGTCCTTATGTGACACCAGGCTATTACAAAAACCCCGAAGCCACACGCGAGGTGATTGATGCACAGGGTTGGCTGCACACCGGAGACTTAGGTGCGTTCACAGACGAAGGTTTCTTGAAAATCACGGGTTTGAAAAAATCGCTCTTCAAGCTTTCAACAGGCAAATATATTGCACCTCAACCCATCGAACAGCGGTTGAAACAATCGCCGTTAGTGTCCCAGGCGATCGCTGTTGGCTCTGAACGCAAATTCTGTACGATGCTGATCGCCCCAAGCCTGGAGGCATTGCACCATCACGCTCAAATTGTTGGATTTGATTTATCCAATCAGGAATTGCTGAAACATCCCTGCACTATTGCTCTGTATCAATCTCTTGTGGATAGCGCTAATTGCCATTTGCCATACTGGGCAACGGTCAAACGATTCCGATTATTAAATGCTGCGTTCACTGTTGAGAATGGACTGCTCATGGCAGATGGGCGGATCAATCGCGCCAAAGTTGCTGAAGTGTTTGCTGCCGAAATTGACGCCCTATATGGAGAAAGGGAAGTTCACAGAGGCGATACAGGAGAACGCCATAGCGATGCCCCCCATTCTGCCCTGGTATCCTCCTGTCCTCCTATCCCCGATGCGTCTTGTCCAACCGTTGCTCAATCTCTCAACCCACGACTCACCACCTAACTATAGAAAGGTTTCAAAACAATGTTTAAACCATTTCAAACAGCCGCCGTTCTGGGTGCGGGCGTTATGGGAACTCAAATTGCAGCCCATCTCGCCAATGCAGGTTTGACCGTACATCTACTTGATCTGCCTGCAAAGACCGGCAACAAAAATGATTTGGTCGAAGCCGCTTTTAAGAAGGCGCGAAAACAATCTCCACCGATCTTTTTCACTGAAAAAACAGCTCGTCGGATCATTCTCGGCAACTTTGATGACCATTTTGATCGACTCGCTCATGTGGATTGGGTCATTGAAGCGGTCGTTGAAAATTTAAACATCAAGCAGCAGCTAATGCAGCGATTGGAAAGTGTCATTCATGAGGATGCGATCGTCTCAACTAACACCAGTGGATTACCGATTCATGCGATCGCTCAACATCAATCAGAGTCATTTCGGAAGCGTTTTTTAGGAACGCACTTCTTTAACCCGCCGCGCTATCTCAAACTATTGGAAGTGATTCCAACTGCAGATACCGATCCACAGGTTCTGAAGCGTATGCAGTGGTTTGGACAAGTGTATTTAGGTAAAGGGGTTGTGTTTGCAAAAGACACTCCCAACTTCATCGCAAACCGCATTGGCATGTATGCCACAATGTTAGGACTGAAAGCCTGGACAGAGCAGGGCTACTCCATTGAAGAGATTGATACTCTCACCGGAACGCTAGTGGGTCGCCCTAAGTCTGCAACATTCCGAACTGCTGATTTAGTGGGATTGGATACGCTGCTGTATGTGACAGAAAATCTTTATCCGGCTATTCCTAATGATGAAAGTCGAGATGTGTTCCGCGTTCCTGAGATTATGCGTAAACTGGTCTCAACTGGAACACTGGGAGCGAAAACAGGACAAGGATTTTACAAGAAACAAAGTGGCGAAATTCTTTCTCTCAATCCTGTAACGCTAGTCTATGAATCAGCTAAACCACTGAATCTAGGCAATGTTGAAGCTCTTAGCAAGCTACCGGATTTGGGCGATCGCCTCCGAGCGTTATATCAAGATCGCGATCGGGCTGGAGCTTTCTTCCGCCAAACCATGCTGAAGATTTTGGGCTACAGCGCTCGCCGCATTCCTGAAATTGCCGATAGTCCGGCTGATGTTGACCGGGCGATGCGATGGGGCTTTGAGTGGGAGTTAGGTCCCTTTGAAATTTGGGATGTTTTGGGTTTTGAAACCGTATTGACTGACATGAGAGCTGCCGATATTCTCATCCCTGAATGGATAGAAATAATGCATCGCAACAGTGCTAGCAGTTTCTACTGGAATGACCAATACGTCTATGAGCTGGGGCGGAGCAACGAGCTGCATTACATTCCCCTAGAAATTCCGGCGGATGAAATGAAGCTAGAGACTGTGAAAGCTGATCCACAGCGGACTCTCTGGCATAACCCAGAAGCGGCTCTATTGGACTTAGGCGATGGGATTGTGCTGTATGAGTTTCGTTCAAAGGGCAATACGCTGAGTTTGAAGGTGGTTGACGGCTTAGATGAGGTCCTCAAGCTTTTAGAAACCCGCGATGACTTTAAAGGCTTGGTCATTGGGAACGATAGCCCCCACTTTTCTGGAGGAGCGAATCTGGCTGAAATGGGGATGCTGGCTCAGTCTGGTAACTTTGATGCCCTTGACAACTTGATTGTGCAATTTCAGACCATCCTCCAGCGCATTCGCTATGCGTCCAAACCCATCGTTGCTGCCATTCAGGGACGTGTCTTGGGTGGAGGATGTGAATTAGTCATGGCTTGCCCGCACGTGGTTGCTGCCGCAGAAACCTACATTGGACTGGTGGAGTTAGGTGTGGGTCTAATTCCGGGGGCAGGCGGCATTATGCGAACGGTGGCGCGAGTGACTGAACGAGCCGCTTCAGAATCCCCTAGCCATATTCAGCCCTTTCTCCGGGCGGCATTTGAAACGATCGCCATGGCAAAAGTTTCAAGCAGTGCGGCTGAAGCCCAAGAGATTGGTTTTCTGCCGCTAACCGCTCGTATTGTGATGAATGGCGATCGCCGCCTGTCCGTTGCCAAAGCAGAAGCGCTGCACCTCAGCCAAATTGGCTACACTCCACCCCCAGAACAAAACAGCATTATGGTGCTGGGTCAACCCGCCAGAGCCGCACTGGAACACGCTGCCTATGTCTTCCAGCAAGGAGGGTTTGCCAGTGAATACGATCGCTACCTTGCAGGGCGGCTAGCCTACGTCATGACCGGAGGAGAACTTTCTGCCCCTGCTCTGGTCCATGAAAACTACCTGCTGCAACTGGAACGGGAAACATTTCTCCCACTCCTGAGCCAGCCTAAAACACAAGAACGCATCGTGCATATGCTCAAGACCAAGAAACCATTGCGGAACTAAGCAAGGAGAGGGGGCGAGAGGGAAGTTTTCTCAACTCAAAACTCTCCTCACTCCTCACTCCTCACCTCTCACCTCTCACTTCAATAACAACTTTCAATTTCAAATATAAAAGCTATGAAAGAAGCATATATCGTGAGCAACGTTCGGACGGCGGTAGGAAAAGCACCGCGAGGCACGCTACACAACATGCGTCCCGATGATATGGGTGCGATCGCCGTTAAAGAAGCCATCCATCGAGTTAAAGGATTAGAACCCGATCAGATCGACGACCTTATTTTTGGCTGTGCATTCCCAGAAGCGGAACAGGGATTTAATTTAGGGCGCGTCATTGCTCAACGGGCAGGATTACCCGACTCAGCAGCAGGCTGCACCGTCAACCGGTTTTGTGCATCTGGCTTACAAACGATCGCGATGGCAGCCCAAGCGATTACGCTGGGGCAAGCTGAAGCGATCGTCGCTGGAGGCGCGGAATCGATGAGCTTGATTCCGATGGGGGGAAATGCGTTTGCGCCCAACCCAGACTTGATTGCAGAAGCACCTCAAGCCTATTCCACGATGGGCATTACAGCAGAGAATGTGGCGCAGCAATACCAGGTTTCCCGGGAAGACCAGGATGCCTTTGCATTGCGATCGCACCATCGGGCGATCGACGCTATCCAATCCGGTCGCTTTGAAGAAGAAGTGGTACCTCTCCCCGTACATGAAACGCTGTATGTGGACAGTAGCCCCCATGCGTTCGACACGGTGTTTAAGGTGGATGAGGGACCGCGTCCCGACACCAGCCTAGAAGCCCTGGCTAAGCTACCCCCCGTGTTTCGCATTCACGGCAGCGTGACGGCTGGAAACTCCTCTCAAATGTCGGATGGAGCGGCGGCGGCGGTATTGATAAGCAAACGCCTTGTCGATGAACTGGATGTGCAGCCAATGGGGCGATTGCTTGGTTTTGCGGTTGCAGGAGTGCCGTCTGAAATCATGGGAATTGGACCCGTCGCTGCCATTCCAAAAGTGCTGCACCAGGTCGGTTTGAAGCTGGACGATATTGGTTTGATTGAACTCAATGAAGCCTTTGCCGCCCAAAGTCTGGCTGTTATCCGCAAGCTTGATTTAAATGAGGAGATTGTTAACGTCAACGGGGGTGCGATCGCCCTCGGACATCCCTTGGGATGTACAGGCGCAAAACTCACTGCCACTTTGCTACACGAAATGAAACGACGCGGCGTTCGCTATGGTCTAGTAACCATGTGCGTGGGTGGTGGTATGGGTGCTGCAGGGGTACTTGAGAATTTGATGATTTAGGGGGAATACTATGCCGTTCATTCAGCCATTCATCAGTATTTCCAGCCTTGTCTTTCTTTTAATGCTATTTGGCTATCTCGGTGTACCGCTGTGGATGTGGTCGCTGTACATTGCAGCCACACTTTTGATTATCAACGCACCTGTGTGGGGATGGTCCATTTTTGGTATCGTGGCTGTCGTTTTGAATGTTCCCTGGCTTCGTCGTACGCTCATCACCGTACCCATCATGAGAGGCATTCAGTCTCTCAAGCTTCTGCCTAGTATTTCAGAAACGGAACGAGCGGCGATCGAAGCGGGAACAGTTTGGGTAGATGGTGAGTTCTTTTCAGGCGCACCTAACTTTAAGCGCATGAGAAGTGAGCCATATCCTCAACTGCCGCCCGAAATTCAGACATTCTTGGATGGTCCTGTAGAGCAAGTGTGCCGGATGGCAACCGATTGGGAAATTCAACGTCGCAAAGATTTGCCACCCGACGTGTGGAGTTATCTCAAAGAAGAACGGTTCTTTGGGCTAATGATTCCAAAAGAGTACGGTGGGTTGGGATTCTCGAACTTAGCTTACAGCGCAGTGATGGTAAAGCTCTCCTCACGATCGTTTATTCACACGGCCACGGTTGGTGTAACGAATTCGCTCGGTCCAGCAAAACTGCTGCTCAATTACGGTACTCAGGCGCAGAAGGATTACTATCTCCCTCGGTTGGCGCGAGGTGAGGAAATTCCCTGTTTTGCGCTGACAGAGCCGACAGCTGGATCAGATGCTGCCAGCATTACTTCGCAGGGTATGGTGTTTCAGGATGAGAATGGCAAACTGTGTCTCCGCCTAACCTTCCGCAAACGTTACATTACGCTAGGCACGATCGCCACTCTGATCGGGCTCGCATTCAAGCTGCGCGACCCCGACCATCTCCTCGGCAAAGGAGAAGATGTAGGCATCACCTGTGCTCTCATTCCTGCCAATACCCCTGGAGTGGTGCTGGGGCGACGCCATGATCCGATGGGAGTGCCGTTCTACAACTCTCCTATTGAAGGACGGGATGTTATCGTCCCGATCGACCAAATTATTGGCGGAGTAGAGCAGGCGGGTCAAGGTTGGAGGATGCTGATGCAAACCCTAGCTGCCGGACGAGGCATCAGCTTTCCGGCAACCTGCACCGGCATTGCCAAATTAGTAACGCGCGTCACCAGCGCTCATGCTACGGTGCGACGACAGTTTGGGCTGTCGATCGGGCGATTTGAAGGAGTTGAAGAACCCCTCGCCCGCATTGGCGGGCTGACTTACCTGATGGATGCAGCTCGCATCTACACGTGTGGAGCCGTAGACAAGGGCGAAAAACCATCTGTTGTCTCTGCGATCGCCAAATATCAGTTCACAGAACTGTCGCGCAAACTGATCAACGATGGCATGGATGTTTTAGGCGGATCAGGGATTTGTCGGGGTTCACGCAATCTGCTGGCCAGTATCTACATCGCCACGCCTATCCCAATTACGGTTGAGGGGTCCAATATTCTCACCCGCACGATGATGATCTTCGGACAGGGTGCAATCCGGTGTCATCCTTATATCTATCAAGAAGTTCAAGCTTTAAACCGGGAAGATGCGATCGCCTTTGATCATGCCCTCTGGCATCACATCGCCTTGATTGTGCGAAACGGTTTTCGAGCAGGATTACTGAATGTATCGCGCGGCTATCTTGCACCTGCCCCGGTTTCAGGACTCACTGCCCAGTTCTATCGCAAGCTAGCGTGGGCGTCTACAACGTTTGCCTTTATGACCGACCTTGCCCTCATCGGCTTCGGTGGCACGTTAAAACGTCGAGAAAAACTCACAGGACGCTTTGCTGATGTCTTGTCCTGGATGTATCTAGGAATGGCAACCTTGCGCCGGTTTGAGGCAGAAGGACAAAATCCCGAAGATTTACCCGCTGTTCGTTGGGCTATGCAGTATGCCTTTGCCCAAATTCAACAGGGATTTGAGGGGATTTTTGCCAATTTTTCTATCCCTGTTCTCGGTCCTCTTTTCCGGGGTCCTGTGCTGGCGTGGTGGCGGTTCAATTCAATTGGTGCGCTACCTTCAGATGAACTTGGCAGCACTATTGCCCAGCAGCTTCAAATTCCTGGAGCAATACGCGATCGCCTCACACCTGGGATTTATGTCCCAGACCATCCTGATGAAGCGTTAGGACGATTGGAACAAGCGTTCCGTCTCTCGTCTCAAGCTGAAGCTATCTTCAAGACGATCAAGACAGCGAGTCGTGATGGGAAACTACCACAGATGAAGCCACAACAGTTGATTGATGCAGCGCTGACTGCTGGCGTGATTACCGAGGATGATGCAGCTCTTCTACGAGAAGCCGAATCTGCTCGCAATGATGCGATTCAGGTAGACTCATTTACGCTGGAAGAGTATCAACATGGCGGACAATTAACGCTGTGGCCGCCAAAAGACAAGCTGGAATCGCGGGTTGAGACAACATTATAGGTAGGTCGCCCCATCTGCTTGGCTTCAAAACCGGACTTGCCCGTTTCCGTGCATCCGGCTCCTCTCCAACTTGGCTCATTGTCAGGAATACCAGTTTTAGGTGTTGTCGCTGCTGCGTGTATCTGGTCATGGCAGTGACGGTGTAGCAGTTTGAGATTATTCAGGCTTTGATTGCCATGATTTCCATCTTAGTAGTGTACCTCGATTTGAAATACCCATCCGTCTCCCTGGTTCACTCGCCAATATAGCGACACAATTTGATGGGTATTGAGCCTGGGATGTCTGTGTTTTGCCCAACGCAACAGTTGCCCAGGCGGGTAGTGAGTAAAGAAGCAAATGCTTCTTTACTCACTACCGTAGCGTAATATTGGCACCATCGAGTAATGATTGGGTTGAGGTGAGCAATTAACCCTGCTTGGGTGGTTGCACCATGAGATGACACAATCTTTTTCAATTGTGCCAAGTGGCGATGTTGACTCTGTTGGCTGGGTTTAATCAAGGTCTTGAATCCATGTTTGGAAGCGTATTTGCCTACCGGATATTGTCGCACTGAGAACTCAAGAAAATCAAAACCTGCCTCCCCGTCAAGGGTATGGCTGATTAACGACGGTAAACCCCCGGCAGAGCCGGGGGACTCTCAAAGTTTTACAGTACCAGGAATGTAGGAAAGAGTCTCTGCTACGTGAACCTAATTGGAGGTCACGAAAGGAGACTCAAATGAAAGATATCGGTAGTCTAAGCCACACAAGATGGGAGTGCAAATATCACGTGGTGTTCATTCCCAAGTATCGACGTAAGGCAATTTACTACGAGTTACGGCAACACTTGGGCAAGATTTTCCACCATTTGGCTCGGCAGAAGGAGTGCCGCATCGAGGAAGGGCACTTGATGGTAGACCATGTGCATATGTTGCTCTCTATCCCTCCCAAGTATTCGGTTTCTCAGGTTGTGGGATTTATCAAGGGTAAAAGTGCGATTGCGATTGCTCGAACCTACTTGGGGAAACGGCAGGACTTTACAGGACAGCATTTCTGGGCGAGAGGATACTACGTGTCGACGGTCGGACGAGATGAAGCAATTGTGCGGCAATACATTCGAGATCAGGAGAAGGAGGATCAGCGCTTGGAGCAATTGAAACTATGGAGCGAGGGATGATAGTGAAAAAGCCGCTTTGAGCGGCTCCCATATGCTAAAGCCTCCGGCAGAGCCGGAGGATACTTTTACTTGGCTTTGTCGGAGAAACTAGTGAAGAATAAACGACTAACTCTATCTAAATCGAGTTAAGCAACAAGTCCAAAAATTTGAGACACGAATTCTACTTGTGATCGCACATCGCCACTTTCAACCCCCTGAACCTGTTCTTTACGAAGCATATTCATTAGCCTTTCCGTAGTGATCGGATAAGCCACATTTCTGTCCACATTGAGCACACGGGGTTCCTTGACGTGCTGCGCTTTCAACGTCTTGCGAAAGAATCGTGCTGCGGCTTTGCCGTCTCGTTTCGCACTGAGCATAAAGTCACTGTACACTTGTCCAAGCACTAACGGTTTTATAATTGTAAGATGCAGAAGCTTACGATCACCCGACCTGACGACTGGCATCTCCATCTACGCGACGGCGCGGCGCTGAAAGCGGTTCTACCCCATACGGTGCGTCAGTTTGCCCGTGCTATCATCATGCCAAATTTGAAGCCTCCAATACGCTTGGTAGCTGATGCCGCAGCCTATCGCGATCGCATTCTTGCAGCCATTCCGGCTAGCCAACAGTTCGACCCACTGATGACGCTTTACCTCACTGACAACACAAGCCCCGAAGAAATTATCGTGGCCAAAGAATCTCAGTTTGTCAAAGCGGTCAAGTACTACCCAGCTGGTGCAACAACTAATTCAGACTTCGGTGTGACGGACATTCGCAAGTGCGATCGCGTCTTTGAAACGATGCAGCAGGTAGACATGCCTTTACTGCTGCATGGAGAAGTGACCGATCAAGATGTTGATATGTTCGATCGCGAGAAAGTGTTTATTGAGCGACATTTGATCCCTCTCAAGCAGCGATTTCCTAACCTGCGTGTGGTGCTTGAACACGTTACCACTTCAGATGCTGTGCAGTATGTCCTATCTGCCAACAACATCGCTGCAACGATTACGCCACAACATCTATTGTTTAACCGCAATATCTTATTTCAAGGTGGAATTCGCCCCCATTTCTATTGCCTGCCAATTTTGAAACGTGAGGAGCATCGCCTGTCACTTTTGCAAGCAGCAACCTCTGGTAATCCTAAGTTTTTCCTGGGCACCGATAGCGCTCCTCATTCTCGCAACAGCAAGGAAAGTTCCTGTGGCTGTGCGGGTTGCTATTCGGCTCTACATGCTATGGAGCTGTATGCAGAAGCGTTTGAGAGCGTTGATGCACTTGATAAACTTGAAGCGTTCGCCAGCTTCTATGGTCCAGATTTCTATCAACTCCCGCGCAATACTGAACAAATTACTTTAACCAGAACGACTTGGCGCGTTCCCGATGAAGTTCCATTTACTGAATCCGGGCTTGTGCCCTTACGGGCAGGGCAAGAGATGACGTGGCAAATGGCATGACCCCGGCATGACCTAAACTAATTGCTTTAGGCGAGTGTGTTATAGACACGCTATTTCTAATTATTGATGGAATAACGATCGATGCCACTGCATACTTTGGTGGAATTTCAATGCACATATGAACAGGGTCTGGCATCAGATGTCCCTCGATGATGCGACACTCCTTTTGCCGCGCTAGCTCATGAAAAATCGGACCGAGAAATTTACGAATCTCTCCGAACATCGCCTTACGATGATATTCGGGTATGAATACGATGTGATACTTGCAGTCCCACTTGGAATGGAGAGGCTTTGATACAATTGCGACATGATATTCTCTCCTACGGTTTTGCTTCACCAAGCCACCGTGGGAGCTACTTTACTGCTGCAACGCTCAAAGCTGGTCGAGTCGCACTGGTCGAACCAGTGGCTTACCTCAAGAATTGAGTTATGTTGAATAATCTAAGTACGCCTCGCCAACCTGTCCCTTGATAGCTTAAGTAGGTTCGCACAAGCCATTGTCTGGTTAAACTAATCGGCACCTGAACACAGAGACACCTCAAAAGTCCGAGTCTACCTTGAGTCGCAAGAGCCACCGCCGCAGCCTCATCAATGCCCTTCAAAATCTTGGGCTGTCCGTCGCCGATGTAAAGAAGTGGCAAACTATCCCAAGGGTCAAACTGGATAAACTTGATGGAGAAGTCCCAGCAGGTCCGAAAAAACTGTTGTCCTCGCTCGTTTAACAAACAAGCTGCAAAGCTAAAAATACTGTTGCTGATGCCGACCACATCACACTGACTTAGCATAAAGAAGTCAACATAAAACTCAGCATTAATAGCCTGAAGCTGCGGCAATTCAATAGACAAATCCTTGCAGGTGACAGGGTTAAACTTAGCAAAGGCTGGCAAAACACGCTCTAACTCGTCACTGCACAGAAATAGCACGGGATCGTCAAACTGATCCCATATACTATCAAGCCAGTCACACCACCACGCTAGCGGTACAACTAGGGTAAATCCTGAAAGCGGTAAGCGAACGAAATCACCCCGTCGAACGTGCACCCCAATAATTGTTTTGCCTTGCGATCGCAACTTAGCCAGCCCAACTTCTAGCGCATCCCTGAGATCAGGAACGGGTTGAAACAGCGATCGAAAAAAGGTTTGATGTGGCTGCAAAAAACGAGTGTGAACTTGAAAAAATCCCCACAAATCAACATTGGTTAATCCTTGCTCTAGCGCCTCGACTCCAACGCGAAGACTTGGCGCTCCTGCCATTTTTTCAATGTATGGAATAAACTCTGGAAACGCATCAAACAAGGCTTCACCCTGATCGAGCTGTTCGATTGCGGCAGGTAAACGCTGTGTAATGGGTGGATCAGTATATCCAAATAGTGATTGACCAACCCAAGCTGGGCACTCGACCTGTGCCTTTGATTGCAATGCACAAATTCGTAAAAACGCATACTGAAAAAGCTGATTACCAAATCTTCCTAGCTTCCCCAGTGATGACATCGTGAGTATAGACCGCTCAGATGAAGATGTATCTGTTGCTGTAGTCTCTGTTGGCTGATTGAGAGAATTTATAGCGCGAAAAACTTGATCCGTCTCACTGCGCTTGGAATACTTCAAATCTTTATCCAATGCTGCCTCCCATTTATCGCTTACTTTTAGTACTGACTGCTACATCGTTAGCATTCACCTGACTTAAAACAATCGTCACTAAACTCTCGACAAATCGTTGCTGATCACCTTACACCCATAAATTGCACCGCGCAGAATTGCTCAGGTTTTTCCAAGGTTGCACAAATCCAATTGACTCAGCATCATCAAATGGGAAACGCTATATTGCAGATCAGAAAACCGGATTTATGAGATACACGCTCTAGCACCAGGATGGTAGCTGTAGAGCCATGTTTCAAATTCATTCTGATTCATTTGAGAAGATTCCATCATTTCGTTTAATCTCGTTTCACTATCACGTTGATAAGAGCGATAGCCCTGAATTGAACTGCGATTGTAAACAACTTCTGTACGAGGAAGGCGACTGTTTTCGTAGGACTTAAGAGCTGTTTCTATATTCAATGCAGCAGAAAGACACGCTGCTAGTTCGCAAGCATCCTCAAATGCCAGATTTGCTCCCTGTCCCAAAGACGGAACGACTGGATGAGCTGCATCCCCTAACAGTACTACTCCGCCGTTACTCCAGTGTCGCAAGGGGGGGCGATCGCAAATCGGTCGTTCCACAATGTAATCGGCAGGCGTTGCTTTAATAATTTCGCCTGCGGGTTCTGCCCAATCAGCAAATCGCTCTAGAACACGAGTTTTGGAAGCTGTAGCCCGTTGGTGAACAAAATCATCAGCGGATAGAGCACTAGCGCTCCAGAAGGTGTAACCTCCACCCACATCAACTAGCAGGAAGTTTTTGCCATCAGCTGATGTGAGTAGGGTAGAAGTGTTTGGAGCAAGTTGCTCATGCTCAAACTGGAGAATAGCCCGCCAAGAAACGCGACCAGCATAATTTGGAGAACCGTCGCCGATTAGGTTCTGTCTAACGATAGAGTTAATTCCATCTGCCCCAATTAGCAAATCTGTCTCAACGGTTTTCCCATCTGAAAAAAAGAGCGTAACACTGTCGTCAGATTGCTCAAATCCGACACAGCGCTGCCCAAAATGGATGATATTAGTTGGTAGTGCTGATGCAAGAATTTCTTGGAGACGTGACCACCGAATGTTTAACATTGGTTGCCCATATTGCTGCATAACCGTGATTGGTTTGGATGCGATTGTTTCTCCAGTGCTGCGCTTCAAAGTGAGTGTGTCGAGCTGACTACCTGCTTGTTTCAAAACCTTAACGATGCCCGGATGGATAGCTTCGAGACTGTTTAACCCATTTGGGGTTAAGGTTAAACCCGCCCCAACAGAGCGCAGAGTTTCTGCCCTTTCATAGACTTTCACGTCAAATCCGTGCTTGAGCAGGGCGATCGCAGTTGCTAATCCACCAATGCCGCCACCAATAATGGCAATATTCAAAGGTTTAATCATGTTGCTAGCTCCCAAACTGACATTAAATCCTGAAGTGATCGCTGAACTCAAAAACATCGAATGAGTTCAGTGATCATTAAATAAACAGCATCAGAGTAGAGTTGCGATATATCAGATTCTTCCAATCTTACACAAGAAAGCAGCTCATTAATTTCAGTACCAATCAGAGAAGTTCGGCATTTCTTCGGGCGAAAGGTAAGGGAGCCGTACTAGCGCCTAAAAGGGAGTAGTACTGGGGCACTGGTTATCCATTGTAATGCAGCGTTGGAGATGGGCTACTAACAGAAGCGACACTGAACTGTCACCCTGTCTTCACTTTTTGTCAACGCGTGGCAACAACTGCCAACAGCAATGAAAGTTCAGTTCAAGTACTATCAGACGAAGCTCTACGTCAGGCTGAGGAAATTACTGTAGCTCTCAGTCGAATTCAAGAAATGTCAAACTCGATTCGTAGGGTTGCTGCTAACGCTGAAATAAGTGTACAGCAAGCAACCCAAACGGTTAAAGAGGGTGACGCAGTCATGAACCGGACAGTAGACGGGATTATGGCAATCCGAGAAACGGTTGCAGAAACCTCTAAAAAGGTAAAAAGGTTGGGTGAATCGTCACAAAAGATTTCCAAGGTGGTAAACCTAATTGGCACATTTGCCGCGCAAACCAACCTGCTAGCGCTAAACGCTTCAATCGAGGCAGCTCGCGCCGGAGAGGAAGGACGGGGATTTGCAGTGGTTGCAGATGAAGTGCGATCGCTTGCCCGCCAATCGGCAGAAGCAACCGCAGACATCGAAAAACTGGTGGTAGAAATTCAGAAAGAAACGAATGAAGTGGTTGCAGCAATGGAAGCTGGAACAGAGCAAGTGGTCACTGGAACTCAACTTGTGGATGAAACCCGCCAAAGCCTTAACAAAATTGTGACTGCCAGTGCTCAGATTGGTGCTTTGGTTGAGGCGATCGCTGAAACTGCTGTCACTCAAACTCAAGCAGCAGAGCAAGTATCTCAAACCATGCAAGATGTGGCAGTAATTGCTAACAAAACCTCTGCTGGAGCTACTGAAGTATCAAGCTCCTTTAAAGAGCTGCTGGCAGTGGCACAAGACCTACAGGCAAACGTAGGTCAGTTCAAGGTGAGCTAGCAATCGTAAATCACAATTTGTTGTGTGCGGCACTAGCGCAACACACAACAAAATAGTCTTCTCAATTCTCCACATCTTTATTAGACCTGTCGGGGAATAAGGGAGAATAGGGAACAGTGACGAGATAAGACGATGCTAGACATCCAACGAGTGCTGAACCACGACCGGTTACTGCGGGCACTAACAGGGTTAAA